>CAZGVQ010000293.1:0-5356 GCA_964529355.1 uncultured Acidimicrobiales bacterium | reverse complement strand
GAGTGGGGCCTGACCCCTCAGACCTTCGAGGCGCTTCACCAGAAGGCGGTGCTCGAGAAGCGGATCTTCCGCGATATGGCGGTCATGGATGGTTGCGCCGATGCCCTCTGGCGCCTGTCCGACGCTGGGGTCTGGATCCGTATCGTGACCCACCGGCTCTATGTGAACTGGGGTCACGCCACGGCGGTGGCCGATACGGTGCAGTGGCTCGACAACGCCCGGATCCCCTACCGCGACATCTGCTTTCTGGGCGCGAAACCGGAAGTGGCGTGCGATGCCTATGTCGACGACGGAGGCCACAACATCACCGGTCTTCGAGACGCCGGCAACACCGTCATTGCCTTCGACATGCCCTATAACCGGTCGATTCCGGGCCTTCGCGCCCACAACTGGGAAGAGGTCGAACAGATCGTGCTCGACCTCGCCACCCAGGGCGGGCGTTATGTGGAGGTGCAGCTTCCGGGATTTCCCTCGGGCGCCGAGCGGCTCGACGACCGCAAGCGCGACTGATCAGGTCTTGGTGAACTTGGCCGGCCGCTTCTCGGCGAAGGCCTTCGGGCCCTCTTTCGCGTCGTTCGAGCCAAACACGGCCATCCCGATGGGCGCTTCGAAGTCCCAGGCTTCCTGCTCGGTCATCCCGATGGTTCCCCGCAGGGTCTTCATGATGCCTTCGATGGCGAGCGGTCCGTTGGCCGCAATGGTCGCCGCGATCTCGTGCGCCTTGTCCAGCGCAGTGCCGTCGGGGACCACGTGGCCAACCAGACCCAACTCCTTGGCTTCGGCGGCGCTGATGTGCTTGCCGGTGAGCAGGATGTCGGCCGCCTCGGTATAGGCGATCTGCCGGGCCAGCCTCACTGCTGAACCGCCCATTGGATACAGCGACCACCGAGCTTCGGAGACGCCGAACTTCGCACTCTCGGCGGCCACCCGTATGTCGGTCCCCTGTAGAATCTCGGTACCTCCGGCGATCGCCACACCTTCGACGGCGGCGATGATGGGCACCAGCGGGTGATAGGTCTTGAGCAGTCCGTCGTAGATGAAGTCCGAGCCTTCGGACTCCATTCGACCCTTCACGTCGTAGTCGTCGGTTTCATCGACGTCGCCCGCCATGGCGCGAAGGTCCATGCCCGACGAAAAGTTGCCGTCGGCTCCGGTGAGGATGATGACGCGGATGTCGTCGTCCTCGGCTGCCCGTTTCCAGGCATCGTCCATGCGGCCGAACATGGCCAGGGTCATGGCGTTCTTTCGCTTCGGGCGGTTGAGGGTCACGGTCATGACGTGGTCGGACACGTCAACAAGAAGATCAGTCATGCCCTGTTCTTATCGCGAGCGGCGGACAACTTCGAAACACAGCACCGCGGCGGCCGTGGCGACGTTGAGCGACTCGACCTCAGAGGCGAGCGGAATCGCGAGGTCATAGTCGGTCTCGAGGGTTACGCCCGCCGCCTCGTTTCCCAGCACGTAGGCCACGCGGTCGGGAAGCTCGGCGTCATACAAGTCCGCTCCCCCGGCATCGAGTCCCACCACGGCAAACTGCGACTCTCGCAACATCATCGCCGCGTCGGCGGTGGTTTCGGCTCGTAGAATGGGTGCCCGAAACGCCACGCCGGCCGACGCCTTGATAACCAGCGGACCAATGTCGGCGGTGCCCCGCGTCGGGATGACGACACCATCGATACCGGCGCCAACCGCTGCCCGGAGGATCATGCCCACGTTGGCCGGGTTGTGAACCGAATCGAGCAACAGCAGGTTGGTGGCCCAATCCCGACCGCGTTGGCGACGTTCGAGAAAGTCGGCCAGGTTCGACATAGCGGGAGCAACCACATCCGCGATCACCCCTTGGTGATGGCGTGACGATTTCGCCACCGACGTCACCTTCTGTTCCGGTACCCGTTCGACCGTGATGTTGCGGGCCGAGGCAGATCGGCGAATCTGTTCGATGGGCTCGCCGCGGGCGTTGGAGGCGATCAGGACCTTGGCGATGGTCAGCGTGTCATCCGCGAGCGCCTCGAGAACCGGATTGCGGCCCGCAACCGTCAGGTACCGGTCTCGCGGCGAGCTACTCATCAGGCTGCATGACGGCGCGGCCGTCAGCCGCGTTCGAGCAGAACGGACCGAGCGACCTCGAGATCGTCAGGGTTGGTGACGCCGATCCAGTTTTCCGAAGACGACAACACCTCGACCGACAGGTCTCCGGTGGCCATGAGCTCAGAGATCGCTGTGGGGAGCAGGAACTCCGACTTCTCTTCGTGTCCGGACTCGGACAGGAAGGTCTCGAACTTTGTCTCCAGGTGTCCGAACAGCGATCGCGGCAATCCCCACATGTTCATCGACACCAGCGTTGCATCGGGATAGGTGCCCGCCGGGTCCTCGCTCACGATGGTTCCCTGCTCGTTGCGGAGCAGTCCGTGGGTCTCGGTGATGGTGGTGAGCTGACCGTCAGGGCCGCCGGCGCAGACACCACGCGACACCGCTCCGAACTTCGGGAGGGTTCGCGAGAGTTCGAAGGCCACGAGCGCGGCCTCGGTGTCGCCGCTTTCGCTCAGGAACGACACGATCGTCTGGTACGACGACGCTCCGTAGTAATCATCGGCGTTCACGACCACAAAGGGTCCGGTGATCGCGTCGGCGGCGCAGAGCACGGCATGAGCGGTTCCCCAGGGCTTTGCCCGGTCGGGTCCGTGTTGATCCTGACAAACCGTGGTGACCTTGAGCCCAGGATGGATCGAGCCAACGTGATCCAGCACCTGCTGCTCGATGCTCGATCGCACGACCAGCACGACGTTGGTTGCCCCAGCCTCAAGCGAATCTCGGATTGCGTAGTCGAAGAACGATTCGCCGTTGGGGCCTACGTCGACAAGTTGCTTGTCTCCGCCAAAACGAGAGCCGAGTCCGGCCGCCATGATGAGAAGGTTGACGCTCACAGAATTTCAGTTGTCTTTCTGCTCGGGCTGCTGGGTGTCCGACGAGTCGGACCGGGCGAGAAAACCGTCGCGGGCGCGATCGCCTTCGCCCAGAAGATTGAGTTCGAACGTGAACCCCTGCTCGTAGCGATAGCTGCGGCGCACATCGACCTGATCGATGCCGTTCATCGACGCCTTGGCTGCCCGCATGACCGACGGCCGCTTCTCGGCGATGGTCGCGGCAACCTCGCGGGCTTCGGGCAGAAGCTCGTCATCAGAGGTCACCTTCAGCACCGATCCGTAGGTGGCCAGTTCGGCGGCGGGGGCCGGTTGGGCGGTGTAGAGCATATGGCGTGCTCGGTGCTGTGGGACGAGACGAGACAGGTGGGTTGCTGCACCCAACGCACCGTTGTCGACTTCGGGAAGCCCGAAGACCGCCTTGTCAGCGGCGAGGATGATGTCGGAATTGCCGACGATGCCGATGCCGGTGCCGAGGCAGAAGTCGTTGACCGCGGAAATGACAGGGACCGCGCACTCATACACCGCTCGAAACAACTCGAAGCACGAACGGTTGGCCTCGAGGATGCCTTCATGGCCGTCCAAGGCCTGCATTTCCTTAATGTCGACCCCCGCACAGAAGCCCCGGCCATTGGCGGTGAGGATCACCACCCGTACGTCGGCGTTCCGACGGTACCCGTCGAGCGTGTCGGCCAGTTGATAGGCATCGCCGATGGTGAGCGCGTTCACCGGCGGGTGCTCCATGGTGAGCAGCGCGACGCCAGCATCGTCGATTTCTTCGGTGATTGCCACGGCGATGAATCTACCGGCCCAACCACCACTTCGGCGGACTTTGACCCAACCTCGGCTTCTTGGGGTTGGCGCTAGGGTTGGTCGACATGGAGCCTGCTGCAGATCGAAGCGTGCTGGTTGTCACCGATCTCGATGGCACGCTTTGGGATGCGCACCAGGCGATTCATTGGCGCACCCTCGAAGCGGTGGCCGAACTCGACGGTCGGGGCATACCGCTGCTCGTCGCTACCGGACGCCGACAGTCCAGCACCCGATCGGGGTTCGCGCTCAACGACTTCTGGCGTCCGGCGGTGATGCTCAACGGCACCGTCGGCGTCGACTACCCCGACGAGGTCACGTTCCATACCGCCACCTTCACCGCAGCGGAAAGCCGCGAAGTCCTCGCTGCCTTTGCCGAGTGTGGCCATGTGCCCTGTATCTATGGCAGCGACGGTTTCACCTATGTGTCCCCCGATGCCACCACCAGTCCCCGGCACCGCAGCGGCATGATCGGCGGGGTCGGCGATGTGCGCAACGAGTATCCCGAGCATCTCCTCGATGCCGGGCAGGTGCTGGGCTTCAGCATTATCGGTGTGGAACTCGACGGACTCGAGACCCTGGCCCCGCGGCTTCGCGAGTTCGGGATGTTTGTCGACACCTACCAGGACCCGTTGTACGGCGGTTGGTCGGTGATGGCGCAACCTCCGGGAGTCTCAAAGAGCACCGGCATCGACGCGTTCATCGCCCACCGAGGCCTACAGAATCCGATCGTTATTGCGATGGGCGACGGGGGCAACGATGTCGAGATGGTGCAGGACGCCGATATCGGTCTGGCGGTCTCTGGCGGCGATGACGCGGTACTAGCCGTGGCCGACCGGGTTATCGGTGGCCCGGCGCAGGGCGGCTGGGCCGAGGTGCTCGACGTCATCGATGGCCTGGGCGACCTCGAAGGCTGATTGCGCGACGTTTTTCCTGCGGGCGAGGCGCATGGCTAGGGTCACAGCCATGACAGTGTCCGCAGGAGACGAATACCCGATTCACCAGGTGCCGCGATGGATCGCCCACCCCGAAACCAGCGACCGGAACTTTTACGATCGCAACTACTTCAATCTGCATTCGTGTAGTGACGAGCTGTTCGCCATCTTCGGAATGGGTCAGTACCCGAACCTGGGCGTGCACGATGCGTACCTCACCGTCCGCAAGGGCGACAAGCACCACGTGGTCCGTGCCTCCCGCCCGATCACCGATCGTCTCGACACCAGCGTCGGGCCCATCCGCATCGAGATCGTCGAGCCGCTGAAGCGGGTGCGGTTCGTGGTCGAGGAGTCCGCGGAATCAGCCGTCGCGATGGACGTAATGTGGAACGCCACCATCCCGGCCGTCGAAGAACCGAATCAGTTTCTCCGAGCCGGCGGCAAAGTGGTGTTCAACACCCAACGATTCGCCCAGACCGGAACCTGGACCGGGTCGCTCACCGTGGCCGGAACCACCTATGACGTCACCCCCGATACCTGGCGCGGCGTGCGCGACCGGTCGTGGGGAATCCGCCCGGTCGGCGAGAAGGAATCCGACGGCATCCGCCAAACGCTCAACGTCATGCCCGGTATGTGGAACTACATGCCGATGCAGTTTGACGATCATTCGATCCTCTATATGTGCCACGA
>CAZGVQ010000292.1:0-5359 GCA_964529355.1 uncultured Acidimicrobiales bacterium | reverse complement strand
CACTCGCCGACACCCTGCGGTGGCTCCATGAGTCCGGAGAGCTGACCGCCAAGGCGGTTGGCGACCTGGCCACCCGGTGAAGACCCGATGAATCCCAAAGCGTGAGGGCGCTTATCCAGCGGGTGAGTCGGGCCTCGGTCACGGTGGCCGAGGAGGTTGTCGGGTCCATCGACAATGGCCTCGTCGCGCTCATCGGCATCACCCACGACGACGACGAAGCAGGCGCCCGAAAGCTGGCCGAGAAGATCACCAACCTGCGGGTGATGGACGACGACGAAGGCGTGATGAACCGGTCGGTACTCGACGTGGGCGGGTCGGTACTGGCCATTAGCCAGTTCACGCTTTACGGCGATGCCGCAAAGGGTCGGCGGCCCAGCTGGATCGCCGCGGCGAAGCCCGAGGTGGCCGAGCCGCTGGTGCAGGCGGTCATCGACGAGATGCGAGCGCTCGGTGTGCCGGTCGAGACCGGTGTGTTTCGGGCCGACATGTCCGTCGACCTCACCAACGACGGTCCGTGCACGGTGATGCTCGAACTGTAAGGACCTGAAATTTCATTCGAGATGCGCGGTCAGGCGGGCTGGTCTTCCGGAGTCCTTCGGGGTGTCGCACGGGCGATGACGATCGCGACGAGAGACAAGGCCACCATCGGGATGTAGCCCCAGTCGGTGGCGATGGTGTTGCCCTCGCGTAGGCCAATGGTGGCGTACAGCACCTTGGCTTCGCTGATACCCGTGCGGTCAACGACCCGACCTCGAGGGCTTACGATGGCACTGAAGCCGGTGGGCGCGGCTTGCAGCATCCATCGGCCATTCTCAATTGCCCGAAGCTGTGATGACGCAACCTGTTGGGTCTGCAGGATGGTGAGCCAGAATGACGCACCGTTTGTGGGGTTGACCAACACTCGACCGCCGTTCTCGATGCCGTCGCGTCCCCGGCGGTCAAAAAAGACCTCCCAGCTGATCACGATTCCGATATCGCCCAATGAGGTTTCGAGAACCGCAGGACCGGTACCCGGAACCACATCGGCGGACGGGAGATCTTCGGAAAATTGTTCGATGAGCCCGCGCAGCGGCACGAACTCGCCAAAGGGAACGGTGCGTACTTTGTCGTAGCGCGAGGACACCGTGCCATCGGGTTCGATCGACTCGGTGAAGTTCTCGCGGCCGCCGTCGGGTCGAATCGTGAACCACCCGGGAAGCAGAACCGCGTCGAAGTCGTTCGCAAGTTGTTCGAGCGTCGGCCGGGCTTCGTCGGTGAACAGTGTGTCGGGGTTGCCGCCATCGGATGATCCGGGCTGGGGATTCACCACGTTCTCGGGCCACACGATGAGGTCGACGTCACGATCGATGGTGAGGGTGGCGGCGACGTGGCGATCGAACACCAACTGCGCTCCCTCGACGCTGGCCCGCGTGCGCTGTTGGCCTCCGCCTTGGACAACAGCGACATCGATGGTCTCGGTGGTTTGGCCGATGGGCGCCAAACCGGCACCCAGCACGGCAGCACCAACCACCAAAGCAGCTCCGGCGAACGCAGCCCATTGCCGTTGCACAAGGGCGCTCAAACCAATACCTACGACCACCACGAGCGCGACGAGAAGGAGTGAACCGAACAGGCGAGCGGTGAACGCGAGAGGAGCATTGACCTGTGTCATCGCGAGATGGGCCAACGGGATCCCACCGAAGGGCACGCTCCAGCGCACCAGTTCGGCCAGCACGAAGGTTGCGGGCAACGCAAGCCTTCGGCCTCGACCCGGCGGCGCAATGACGGCGGCGGCGCCGAACACCGATGCGAAGTACAGACTGACGAAGGGGTAGGCAGCCGGAGTGAGGTCGAACATCCAGAGCGTGGCGGGCAGAAACCAGGCGAGGCCAGCCAGGGTGACCAGACCGAACCTCCGCCGTGCCGACTGGTCGGCGATGATGATGTCGAGGATCGCGATGCCCACAAAGGCCAGCGGCCACCATCCCCATGGTGGCATCGAGGCGCAGACAAAAAGGCCGGCCACGATCGCGGCAAAGAACGGGTGACCTTTGAGAACCTCCACTGCCACCAGTCTGACCTGCATGATGGGGCAAGCGCGATCCCGGCAACGTATTAAGTCGTGCGCCCATGTGGTCGAAACCACATTCATGAGCCTCGGAGAAGCGGGAAGCGTATGGACCGATTCCTCAGCGCTCGCCGCACTGGTTTGTGCTGGCGCTGACCTCGATGAACCGCGCCATGTGATGCACTACCTGTACGTGCTCTCCGAAGGAGCCGCATACCTGGCCGCCGCCGAGTTGGTTGCCGCCGGATGGCATGTTGATGTCGAGGGTCCGGTGGGTGGCGAGGACGACTGGTTGGTTCTGGCCGAGGATCTGGCCCGGGTGGTCGACGAACCCGGCCTACGCGAGACCCGATTGCTGCTCCAGGAGCTGGCCGAACGTTTCGTTGGCGAGTACGACGGCTGGGAAGCCAGCGTCTAAGCCCTACGGCGCCTTGATACGATGAGGCGAACAACCCGGAAGAAAATTCGATCAGCGAGGGTTCCCTTCATTATGGAACTACAGGTATCCGACGCCGCCGCGCAGGCGATCAAGTCAAAAGGCGGCACCGCAACCATCGATTTCCTGCCTCCCGACGGTTGAGGCAAGGTTCGTTATGAGGTGTCGGTCGACACCAACACAAAGGGCAAGAACCTTCAGGGCTACCGCCGTCTCCGGCGCGACGACGAGCTCAAAATTCTGGTCTCGCCCAAACTCATCGGCTTTAGCCGCATCGTTATCGATACCAAGGGCCTCCTCAAGCGAGTGAAGGCCGAGATAGAGCGCGACGACGACGCTTGTAGTCTCTAAGCGCCGTCGTCTCGCTGGTTTCTACCTTTCGCCGCGCCGCCGGCTCACGGCCAGCATCGCGATTCCGAACAACACGAGCAGAGCACCGAACCCGGTAAAGGTCCATGGGTCTCCGCCGGTGAACGCCAAGGGCCCGGAGGTCACCGGAACGTTCGTGGTCGGAGGAGACGTTGTTGTCGGGGCGGTGGTGGTCGTCGTGGTCGTCTCCGGAGTGAGGTCGAGTCCATCGAGCATGATGATGTTCTCGCAGTCGCAGGCCATGACATCGAACGGCTCGCTCACCAGTGACTCGGGCTCGCCCTCGCCGTCAAAGCGTCCGGCGAGTGCTCCGTCAGGCGCAAAGTTCTCGGCGACGACCTCCACCTGATACGTGCCCTCGGGAAGCCCATCGAATTCGAAGAGGCCGTCGGTACCTGATGTTGTGGTGGCTACCACGTCGCTATCGATGAGGTTGACGACCACGCCTTCGAAGGCCTCCTCGTCGCTATCGACGATGCCATCACCGTTATCGTCGGACCACAACGGAGCGGCGAACGATGCGGCGTACACGCCGATATCAACGGTGAGGTCGCTGTTGCTGTCGAAGGTGCCGTCGAAGCCCACGGCGAGGCTCGTTTCGGCGCCAGACACAGGCTCCTCACCGATTCCGATGGTCACCGGTTCGGTCCAGAGTGCCGTGTTGTGGCCGCCCTCGGGGGAGCCGTTGTCGTCGTTGTCGACAAGCACATCATCGGCGTCGGGTGCAACGGCAACGCCGTCGGCGCCCGCTACGTCGTTACCGTCAGATGAGTACGTTCTCTCGAGCGCTGCACCTTCGGCGAAGTTCGATTCGTCGACCATGATCTGGTAATCGCCCTCCGGGAAGCCAGCCAGAAGGTAGCGGCCCTCCTCGTCGGTCTCGGTGGTGGCGATGATCTGTCCGTCATCGTTCACCAGGTGAACGACGACTCCAGCGATACCTTCTTCGCCTTCGTCCATCGTTCCCGAGTTGTCCGTGTCGAGGAACACCTGGTCGCCGATGCTGAGCGTGTAGAAACCAAAGTCCACGGTGAGGTTGGAGTCGATATCTTCGATCGGTCCGTCCTCGCCGGTTCCGTGGGCGTCCGGGCCCAGATCGGTTTCGATGGGTTCGAGGGTCGGGTGCAGCAGGATCGGCTGCGACACCACGTCGTCGCCGACCAGCAGGGGGTCGAGACCCTCGTCGTCGCCATCGACGTCGTCATCGGGATCGGTGGGCGGGCTCGTCGATGAACTCGCAAAGCCAAAGAGCGGATCGGCGAGCTCGTCGAAGTTGGATTCCGGAACGACCACCACGTACTCGCCTGGAGCTATGTCAACAAACAAGTAGTAACCGTCGTCGTCGGTGGTGGTTGTCGCAACCGGTTCGTCCCCGTCGGGTTGACCGGCTTCGTCGACTGCGAACAGCTCCACCAGCACGCCGGGCAAGCCTGGTTCGTCGTCGTCGACGGTCCCGGAGTTGTTCGCATCGAGCCACACGGAGTTACCGATGCTCATTGGCGGGGTCGGCACGAAACCAAAGTCCACCGTGAAGTTGGCCGACCCGGTCGGCTGGCCTTCGAGTTCCGGATCGAGCTCGGTTCCGTAGTCGATGGTGACCGGCCGCGATTGCACCCAGCCCTCCGCGGGGGAGGGATCGCCGTTGTCATCGCCATCGACGTCATCATCTGGGTCTGGGGCGGTCGTGCCGTTTCCGGCAGTCGAGACCCAGCCATCGAGGGGTGCCTCGGGTGCGAAGTTCTCCTCGGGTACCCGCACGATGTAGTCGCCGGGGACGAGAGCGACGAAGTTGTAGGTGCCGTCGATGTCGGTGGTGGTGACGGCCAGCGGCTCGTCGCCGAGTGGCAGACCAGCCTCGTCGGCGGGCCACAGTTCGAGGACAACTCCTTCTGGTGTCGTTTCCGCGACACCTGCGATCTCGTCCTCGCCCTGAACGCCGTCCTCGTTGAGGTCGAGCCAAAGCGTGTCGCCGATGCTCAGGCCAACAAAGCCAAAGTCGACTGTGAGGTTGCTGCTGGTGTCGGGGCCGATGACCGGAAGGTTCTCTGACCCGGGGCTTTCGCCAACGGGTTCGTCGCCAACGTTGACGGTGACCGGAAGTGAAGCGACGTCGCCGGCTGGGTCTGTGGGTTCGCCGGATTCCGCAGCGTCCTGACCGCTGTCGTCGCCATCGATGCCATCGGCCGCGATGGTTTCGTCACCATCGGGGTCGAGGACGCCACCCTCGGGATCGGGCGTCGAGAAGGTGCCGTGGAGCGGTCCACCCTCTTCCAATTCCTCTGCCGGAATGACCACGACATACTCACTGCCGTCGGTGAGACCATCGAAGGAGTAGATTCCGTCGACGTCCTCGACAGTGGCCGTTTCGGTGGTGTCGACCAGCGTTGTTTCGCCGTTGGCATCAACCTCGTAGAGCTCGACCGACACGCCGTTGATTCCTGGCTCGCCAGCGTCGGCGATGCCATTGGCGTCGATGTCGAACCACACCTGGTTGCCCAGGGTGAGGC
>CAZGVQ010000291.1:0-5379 GCA_964529355.1 uncultured Acidimicrobiales bacterium | reverse complement strand
CATCGGCCATCGTTGGCTCCTGCACGCCGGGCACCTCGGCTGGGTCCGCGACAACGATGTCGGTGCCGTCGAGGACATACACGTCGGGCGGTACAGCGAGTTGCGTGGCTTGACGGGTAAGGATTCCTGCGGTGGGCGCGTCGCCCACCACCACCGAGACCTTTTCGGCGCTGGCCTTGGTGGCCGCAAGCATTACTGGCCCGATCGCCACGTCGGCGTCGGTATGTCGGTAGACGACAACCTGATCGCCATCGACGACGAGTGCGCCCTCAGGGAACTGCTGAGCGTCGGGCGCGTCAACACCAAAGTGTTTCGCGGCCAACGACTTGGCAACGGTGGCGAACAACGCCGGATTCACGGCATTGCTCGCAACGGGGTTGATGCGTTGGGGGTGATGGTTGAAGGAGCCGCCAACAAGGCGAGCGCCATCATTCCTCTTCGGTGGTGTCCGCAGCCTCAGGTGCTTCGGGGGCTTCGGGTTCGTCAGCCTTTGCGGCAGCTGCGGCCTCGGCCTTGGCCTCGGCGCGGTTCTTGGCCTTCTCGCGAGCCTTCTCGTCGGCGACCGGATCGGTCGCCTCCGGGGCGGCCTCTGCCTCAGCAGGAGCAGCCTCTGCGGCGGGTTCGGCTGCGGCCTTCTTACGCTTTCCGTACCGACGTTCGAAGCGCTCGACCCGGCCTGCGGTATCGACGATCTTCATCGTGCCGGTGAAGAACGGGTGGCTCATGGCCGAGATCTCGACCTTGGCAAGCGGGTAGGTGTTGCCGTCTTCCCACTCGATCGTCTCAGAGGTGTCGATGGTCGAGTTGGTAATGAATGACTCGCCGGCCGACTGGTCGAGGAAAACAACCGGTCGGTACTCGGGGTGAATGTCGGGCTTCATAGCGTAAGTCTGGCCTTTCTGGGCCGTCACTTCCAACATCGAAACGGTGAAACCGAGGCGAGTGACAGAAATGACAGTGTTTGCGAACGAGGTGTTTGCGAACGAGGTGTTTGCGAACGAAGTGTTTGAGGATCGGAATGCGGGCGACAGGTCAGCTGGCGCTGAGCGAACTGCCTTTGGCGACCTCGGTGAGGAAGTCGGCATTGCTGGTGAAGGTGTTCATCCGGTCAAGAAGCAACTCGAGACCGGCCAACGGGTCTCCGTCTTCGCCTGCTGACATGGCGCCCAGGACCTTGCGAAGCTTCCACACCTGTTGCAGTTGCTTCTTGTCCATGAGGAGCTCTTCGTGGCGGGTGGACGAGGCGTCGATGTTGATGGCCGGATACACCCTGCGTTCTGCGGCCCGGCGGCTGAGCTGAAGCTCCATGTTGCCGGTGCCTTTGAACTCTTCGAAAATGACCTCGTCCATGCGCGATCCGGTGTCGATGAGTGCAGTGGCCAAGATGGTGAGCGAGCCGCCCTCCTCGACGTTTCGAGCTGCGCCAAAGAACCGCTTGGGTGGGTAGATGGCGCCGGCGTCGAGACCACCCGACATCACCCGACCGTTGGCTGGAGCCGCCATGTTGTAGGCCCGGGCCAAACGGGTGATGCCGTCGACGAGAAGCACCACGTCCTCGCCCGCCTCGACCATGCGGCATGCGCGGTTGAGGGCCATCTCCGAGGCCAGAATGTGCTCATCTGCCGGGCGGTCGAAGGGCGATGCCAGTACCTCGCCGCTCTTGAGATGACGCTTCATGTCGGTGACTTCTTCGGGGCGCTCATCGAGGAGGAGGACGATCAGCTTGACCTCAGGGTTGTTGGTCTCGATCGACGAGGCGATGCTCTTCATCACCGTGGTCTTGCCGGCCTTGGGCGGCGACACGATGAGCCCGCGCTGGCCTTTGCCGATCGGTGAGAACAGATCGATGATGCGCGACACCATGTTGTAGGGATCGTTCTTGCTGCTCTGGGTGAGCGGTTCGTCGGGGAACAGCGGCGTGAGGTTGTCGAAGTGGGGGCGCTTGGCCGCCTCGGCTGGATCCCCGCCGTTGACCGACGTGATCTTGAGCATCGCCGGGTTCTTTTCGTTGCGATTGGCAGGCCGAGCCTCGCCCGCCAGGTGGTCGCCAGGACGAAGATTGAACTCGCGAACCATCTTCACCGAGATGTACGGATCCTCCTTGGTGGGAACGAACCCCGTGGTCCGGAGAAACCCGTAGCCATCGCCCCGAAGATCGAGATGACCGCTGACCGGGCTGGGTTCGCCGCTGAAGTCGTTGTCGCCGTTTCCGCCGCGGTCCCGACTCCGACGGCGACGCTTCTTGCGGTTGGCGTTGTCGCCCTGATCGCGGTTGCGGCCTCGACCGCCCTCGTCGCCGGCGTGGTACACCTCACCCGCGGCGTCTCCGCCATTGTCCGACGAGTCGTTCTTCGAGTCGTTGTTCTTCTTGTCACCAGAACCACCACTGCGTCCGTCGTTCTGGGCACCGCCATCGTTCGTCGGCTGACCGGCAGGCCGGTCATCGTTGTCGTCGCGCTTGGCCGTTTCGTTTGAACCGGTGGGCGTCGTTGCGGGTTGCGGATCGGCGCCTGGGGTGTCGGCAGCTGGTGCGTCGTCGGAGACCGCATCGAGGATCAACTCGACAACTTCGGCCTTGCGGAGGCTCGACGGTGCTTTGAGGTCGAGAGCCTCGGCGATCTGGTTGAGTTCGTTTCGATCCTTGCGTTGCAGGGTCGACTTCTTGAACTCGGGAGTTCCATCGCTCATGGGTGTTGCAGTCCTAAGGAGATAAGCGGGCAGTGAGATTCGAAGAGCAGACCTAGGAGAAGTGCTTCAGGCAGCGGGCCGTTTGCGTCACCTCGGCGCCCAGGTTGGGCAGCACGTCGGTGCAGCGCCTGCTGCGTCTCCGCGGAGATTCCTCCGAACGGACCGAAGCCTACCGAATGATTCGGCAACCGTGGGTATCGACGACCACTTCAAAGATATCGCCTTCACCCTGCATGGCTGCCGCGCAGTCGCCAGCGGCGGCAATTGGGGAGATTGCAGCAACCGCGGGACCCGAGCCACTCAGCCAGGCAGCGAAGCCTTTCCGCGGAGTTCTTCGAGTACCGACCGGGTCTCGGGCATGGTCTCAAGGCGAGCGGTTTCGTGAATGACGTCATGCGCGCTTTCGGCGAGCATGGCGATATCGCCGGTCAGGAGACCGGCCACCATTGCAGCCGTGGCGGCGGATTGTTGAATCGCTTCCTCGAGATTCAGCGACTGGCGAATGAGCTCGCGGGCCACCTTGGTTTCGTTGACCGCATCGGGGACCCAGATGAGCATCTGGAGACCATCGAGCCGCGGCGAGAGGTAGTGCACGCGATCCTGCACAGCCAGGCACAGCCCACCGAAGGCCGACGGAGCGGCATTGTCGGCATGTCCTTCGATTTCGTTGCCGACCTCGAACGCTGCAGCTCGGGCGATCGGTTCGACATCGCCGGCGCACACCCGGGCCAGGTATGCGCCAGCGACCGCTTCAGCGGCGCTTGACCCAAACCCCTTTCCCACTGGGATCGTCGATGAGCCGAACATGGGAAAGTCGTTGCCCGCCTGGCGGGCTGCGATGCGGACCAAACCGGATTCGGGAACTTCGACAGATCCGTCGAATGGCTCATCGGAGAGTTCGAGATACCGGTCGAGCGCCAACCCGACGGCATCGAATCCGGGGCCGAGATTGGCGGTGGATCCGGGGACGCGGATGCATGTCATAACAAGAGTTCTCTGGTTTGGAGGGCCAGTTCCATGTTGGGTTCAGCCACTCCGATTTTCAAGTACATAAGCCTCGACCACTGCAAGGTCGTCGGGCAGGGTGGCGAAGTTCTCCTCGAGCGTCATGAGGTCCGACAGGTGGCTGGGCAGGTCGGGCTTGATCCCCACGGCCTCGGACACCGCGTCGGGGAACTTGGCCGGATGCGCCGTGGCCAGCGTGATCACGGGATGCGCCAGATCAGCGCCCAACCGTTCGGCGGCTAGCATCCCCACAGCGGTATGGGGGTCGAGGAGCATGTCGCGGGTTTCGTGGTAGCGGGCGATGGTTGCAAGCGTCTCCTGGTCGTCGACGCTGGTTCCTCGCCAGTTCTCCGAAAGGCTGTGCAGGGCATCGGAGTCGATGGCTGCGGTGCCATCACCCCGGAACATCGCCATGAAGTCGGCGACCCTTCCGCCGTCGCGAGCCAACAGGTCAAAGAGCAGCCGCTCGAGGTTGGATGACACCTGGATGTCCATGCTCGGCGAAAGCGACGGCTCAACGTCGCTGATGGTCATCCGGCCCGAACCGAAGAACTGGGTGAGAATGTCGTTGCGGTTGCTGCCCACCAGCAGCTGAGAAATAGGAACCCCCATACGCCGGGCGATCTCGCCGGCATACACGTTGCCGAAGTTTCCCGTGGGCACGCTGAAACTCACCGGGCCACCGCGGCCGATGTTGCGAGCCGCCCAGGCGTAGTACACGACCTGGGCCATCACCCGAGCCCAATTGATGGAGTTGACGGCCCCAAGATGCACCTCGTCACGAAACGACTCGTGAGCGAACATGGCCTTCACGAGGTCCTGGCAGTCATCGAAGGTTCCATCGACTTCGATGGCGTGCACGTTGCCGGCTCGCACCGTGGTCATCTGCCGCCGCTGGACCTCCGACACCCGACCCTTCGGGAAAAGGATGAAGATGTCGAGGGCGTCGCGGTCGCGGCATGCCTCGATAGCCGCCGAGCCGGTATCGCCCGATGTGGCCCCGACGATGGTGAGCCGCTGGCCGCGGCGGGTGAGCTCGGCCTCGAAGAGTCGGCCAACCAACTGAAGCGCAACATCTTTGAAGGCCAGCGTGGGACCCCAGAACAACTCCATGAGGAATGAGTCGTCACCGAGGTCCACCACAGGAACAACTTCGTCGTGGTGGAAGGTGGCGTAGGCCTGGCCGACGATGTCGCGAAACTCATCGAGATCGAAACTCGGAACCACAAACGGGGCCATCACCTCAACCGCTACATCGACGTAGGAACCCTCCGCCTCCCCTGACTGGTTGCTGGCTGCCGAAAAGCGAGCCCAGTCGATGCTGGGAGTTTCGGCTGGAACATAGAGCCCGCCGTCGTTGGCCAAGCCGGTCAGCAACACATCGCCAAAGCCGAGTTCGGGAGCCGAACCACGAGTGCTCACATAACGAAGGCCGAGGCCCATCAGCTGCCTACGACTCGAAGGACCGCACCCACGCTTCGGACGACATCGAGGGACCGGAGGGCGTCGAGGGTCGCCTGTACATCACTTTCCGACGCGACGTGCGTGACGAAAATGAGCTGGGCCTCGTTGGCGGTGTCATCGCCGGTGCCCGCCTGTTCCATCGACTGAATCGAAACCTGGTTCTCGCCGAAGGTTGTGGCAACCCGGCCGAGGACGCCCGGCGCATCGGTGACATGAATGGTG
>CAZGVQ010000290.1:0-5386 GCA_964529355.1 uncultured Acidimicrobiales bacterium | reverse complement strand
GGCGAAGACCGCGTGGTCCTCGACTGCATCACGAGCCTGCAGAACGGCGCCGACCTGCTGTGGATCGAAACCGAGAAGCCCCATGTCGGTCAGATCAAAGGCATGGTCGACCGCATCCGCGAAGCCGTGCCCACGGCCAAGCTGGTCTACAACAACTCGCCATCGTTCAACTGGACCCTCAACTTCCGCCAGCAGGTATTCGACACCTGGGCCGAAGAAGGAAAAGACATGAGCGACTATGCCCGTGACGAGCTGATGGAAGCCCGCTTCGACGGCACCGGCCTCGCGGTCGAAGCCGACGCACTGATCCAGTCATTTCAGGCCGATGCGGCCCGAGATGCCGGCATCTTCCACCACCTCATCACCCTGCCCACCTACCACACGGCTGCGTTGTCCACCGACAACCTCGCCAAGGGCTACTTCGGCAAGGAAGGGATGCTCGCCTACGTGGCCGGCGTGCAGCGCCAGGAGATTCGCCAAGGTATCGCCACGGTAAAGCACCAGGACATGGCCGGCTCAAGCATCGGCGACGATCACAAGGAGTACTTCTCCGGCGATCAAGCCCTCAAAGCCGAAGGCGAAGACAACACCATGAATCAGTTCTAGCCTCGCACTTCTCCAACTGGTTCCGGATTTGGTTGCTGGGGCAGCCGGATCCGGGGCCAGTTCGGGGTTTAGTAGGGGGCTAGTAGGTCTTCTTCGAAGGGGAACTTGCTGAGGAGTTCGGTGCCGGTTTCGGTTACCAGGATCTGCTGTTCGAGCTTCACGCCTTCGCTGCCGTTGGCTGCGCCCATGTAGCTCTCGACGCAGAGCGTCATTCCCGGTTCGATGACGCCGTCGTAGCCCGCTCCGTCGTGTGGGGGATTCCCGAAGTCGGCGTGATGGTAGAGATAGGGGTACTCGCCGGTCATGCCGCAGCCGTGGGCCGACAGGTAGTAGCGGTTCTTGTGGAACCGGTCGGGAATGTCCCACGCCTTGTTGGAGTACTCGCGAAACGTCACGCCGGGTCCGATGATTCCCATGTTGTGATGCACCTGCTCGTAGGCGAGTCCGTAGAGCTCGCGTTGGTGGGCCGTGGGGGCGTTGGGGCCGACGTGAAAGGTGCGGGAGAAATCCGAGTAGTAGCCGTGGCAGCCCACGACATCGGTGTCGAGCGCCACGAGTTCGTCGGCTCCGATAACCCGGGATGCGGCTTCCTGAAACCACGGGTTCGAGCGGGGTCCGGAGTTGAGGAGGCGTGTTTCGCAGTAGTCGCCGTTGCCAGCGATGACCTCGCGATGCAGGATCGACCAGAGCTCGTTTTCGGTGATGCCCGGGCGGATCATGGCCCGCAGGGCGCCCACCGCCCGTTCGGTCATCCGGAGTGACGCAACGATGCAGGCCACCTCACCGGCGGACTTTATGGCCCGCGCCATCTCCACCGGCTCCTGCGCGTCGACCAGGGTGAGACCACCTTCGGTCAGGGCCAGTGCCGCGCCGGCGTTCATCCGTTCGATGCCCACCTTGTGGCCGCTACCGTGCCGGTCGGGGCCGAGCAATTCGTTGATTGTGGCCACCATGTGGCCCGCCCAATCCTTTTCCCGTTGGGCAATATCGGCGCCCGCTGCGACGAAGCTCGCGGTGCTCGCCGTGCGCACCTCGTCGACGGTGTCGAAGCCTTCGGCCAGATGTTCGCAACCGGTGAACTCATAGAGAATGGACTGGTCGGCGGTGAGAAGCAGGTAGCGCGACGGCGCATTGCGCGAGGTGAACACCTGCATATTGCGGGTACCGGTGGCATAGCGGATGTTGACCGCATCGCTCAGAATGAGCGCACCGATGTCGCGGCTGGCCATCTCCGCGCGGACCCGGTCGAGTCGATAGCGGCGCACCGCGGCCAAATCGATGCCCTGGCTCTCGGGTGCCGCGTCGAGCAACGCCGGCCACGAGTTATCGCTGCGCAGGTCAGGGGTGGTCATTGCCCCAGTGTGGCAGCTTGCTCAAAGCGTGGCGAAGAAGGCCTCGAGTGCTTCGTTGGTTTCGGCCGGTCGTTCCTGTTGTATCCAATGGCCGGCTCCGGGGATCACGACGGTGCCCCGAAAGTCGTCGCAGGCGATGTTGGCGAATTCATAAGGGTCAACCTCGGTGGTGAACTTGCGAACCACGTCGTGCTCGCTGCCGATGAACAGTGCGGGTTGGCTGATGTTCGGGTCGGGGATCTGGCCGAGATCGGCGGCATCGAGCGGTTGCGCGCGGTACCGGTTGAGCGGGCCCCGCCAACCACCCTCATCGAATGCGGTGGCGAAGACGGCGAGGTCGGCGTCGGAGCACCAGTCGGGGAAGGGCTCGGGGTCGATCATGCCGTCGAGGAGCGCCGAGTCGGCGGGCTTGGCGGTCACGAAGGGGGCGCTCTGCGCCTCGCCGGATGCGCCGTAGTAGATCATTCGCACAGATCGAAGTGAGTTGGCGCCCAACTCGGCTTCGGCGACCCCTTCAGCCTCAAAGTAGGTCTGGTAGAAGAACTCGCCGTTGGCCTCGAAGCGCTCGCGCCACCGATCCAACGGGTTGTCGGGAGACACCGGAAAGTACGGGATGCACATGCCACAAACCGCCGACACCTTTTCGGGGTGGAGGCGTGCGGTGTTCCAGGCGATTGGAGCGCCCCAGTCGTGGCCCAGCACGATCGCCGAACCGTCGCCGAGTTCATCGATGACCGCCGCAGCGTCGCCGCACAACTCTCGAAGCGTGTAGGCGCTCACGTCGTGGGGCTTCGATGACCCGCCGTAGCCCCGCACGTCCATGGCGGCCACGGTGTACCCGCGTTCGGCGAAGTACGACATCTGATGACGCCACGAGTACCAGAGCTCGGGCCATCCGTGGATGCACAAAATCAGGGGACCCGATCCTTCGGCCATGACGTGGATGTCGATGTCGCCGTTCTTCACGGTCACGGGTTGTCCGGTGCTCATGTTGGCAGCCTACGCGTGAGCACATAGGCCGTGAGCAGAAAGATCGCCGATCCCCACATCGCTGCGGCCAGCCCGCCCCAAAGAAACAGCACACCCGACAACACGGTGCCAACCAGTCGGCCCGCGGCGTTGGCCGAGTAGTAGAAACCGACGTCGATGGCCACCGAATCATCACCGCTGAACGCCAGGATCAGGTAGGAGTGCAGCGATGAGTTGATGGCAAACACCACGCCGAACACGATGAGCCCGCCAACGACGGCCACGGTGACTGCAACCTGGGCGGTTGCGGCGATGGCGATAACCGCGGCGACGGTTGCCAGAATCAGCCCCCACCGGGTCGCCGAGGCCACGGCGTTGTCGGTGCCCACCAGCTTTGGCGTGGCGGTTTGCACCATGCCATAGCCGATGACCCATGCGGCGAGGAATGCGCCGGTGCCCAGGTGACTCCAGCCCAACTCGTCGGCCAGAAACACCGGTAGGGCCACCACGAACCAGATGTCGCGAGAGGCGAACAGGAAGAACCTGCCCAGCGAGAGCTGGTTGATGGCGGGCGACTTGGCGAGCAGCGACCGAAGCGGCGCCTTCTCCTTCGCCTTGCCGATGTTGCCGTCGAGGAACGTCGCGATGAGGGCAAACACCACACCCAACACGATGGCCATGGTCAACAGCGCCGCATCGAACCCCAGCCACGACAGCAGTGCGGCACCAACAAAGAAGCCCACGCCTTTCAGCGCGTTCTTCGAGCCGGTAAGGGCCGCCACCACCCGAAACAAGGCGCCGTCGGCATCAGCGGCCACGAACTTGGTGGACGATTTCGAACTCATCTTGGTGAGGTCCTTGGCCACTCCCGACAGCGCCTGGACTGCCATCACAAACACCACCGATATCCACTCGCGCCATCCAGGGCTCTGCAAGGTGAGTACGGCGAGCGCCACCACCTGCAGCCCGAGCCCGGCGAGAAGCGTGCGGTTGAGCCCGGACCGAGACCCCGCCCAGCCGCCGAGCAGGTTGGTGAGGATGCCCATGAATTCGTACGCGAGGAACAGAAAGGCCAGGGCGACCGGCGAGTAGCCCAGCTCGTTGAAATGCAGCAGCACCAACATGCGAAGCGCGCCATCGGTGAGCGTGAATGCCCAGTAGCCCGCGGTGATCAGGCCGTATTGGCGGGTCGTCACGCCCGACGGCGAGATGAGACTGGCAGGCGAGCCCATACCGGTAGCAGCTTAGGAGGATTGCGCGAGGGCCGGTAAGGTCGCTGATGCAAACCCATTGTGAATGCTGGGCGAACACCCGCTGAACAGGAGCCCCCATGGCCGAAGCACTGATCATCGACGCATGCCGAACCCCTCGTGGTATTGGAAAGCAAGGCAAGGGGGCGCTGGCCCACCTGCATCCGCAGCACCTTGGGTCCACCGTGCTCAAAGCCATCGCTGAGCGCAACGACCTCAACACCTCCGAAGTCGATGACATCGTATGGGGTACCAGCTCGCAAGTGAGCGAGCAGTCGGGTGACCTCGGTCGTATGTCGGCGCTCGATGCTGGCTACGACGTCAAGGCCAGCGGCGTCACCCTCGACCGGTTCTGTGGGTCGGGAATCACCGCCACCAACTTTGCCGCCAACTCCGTCATGGCCGGCATGGAAGATCTGGTCATCGCCGGCGGCACCGAGATGATGTCGCTACCCAAGAAGGGCATGATGCCCATGGGTGCTGGCAACGCGCACCTCGAGGATCTGCACCCGCAGCCGCACCAGGGCGTGTGCGCCGACGCCATCGCGACGCTCGAAGCGATCCCGCGCGAAGCGCTCGATGCGCATGCTGCCGAGTCGCAGGCCCGCGCCGAGATCGCCATCAAAGAGGGGCGCTTCGACAACAGCCTCATCCCGGTGCTGAACCTCGACGGCACCGTGGCGCTCGATCGCGAAGAGTTTCCACGTCCCGGGACCACCGCGGAGAAGCTGGCCAAGCTGGCACCTAGCTTTCCGGCCGTCGCCGACTACCGCCATACCGACGATGCCAAGACCTACCGCGAGCTGGTGGCTCAGGTGTATCCCGACCTCGAGATCGAGCACGTCCACCACGCTGGCAACAGCTCGGGTGTGGTCGATGGCGCCGCCGCCATCCTCATGGCCAGCGAGCAATACGCCAAAGCCAACGGCCTGAAGCCCCGCGCTCGGGTGGTGGCCACCGCAAACATGGGCGACAGCCCCACCCTCATGCTCAACGCTCCGGTTCCCGCCGCCAAGAAGGTGCTGGACCGGGCCGGTATGACCCTCGACGACATCGACATCTTCGAGATCAACGAGGCGTTTGCCGTGGTGTCCGAGAAGTTCCAGCGCGACCTCGACCTCGATCGCACCAAGGTCAACATCAATGGTGGGGCAATGGCCCTGGGTCACCCCATCGGCGCCACGGGCGCGATCCTCATCGGCACCGTGC
>CAZGVQ010000289.1:0-5408 GCA_964529355.1 uncultured Acidimicrobiales bacterium | reverse complement strand
GCGTCATGTTGTTCCGGAGCAGGAAGCAGCGGAGAGCGGCTGTGGCGTCGGAGCGAGCTGAGTGGAAGCAGCAGCCGGCCTTTCTCACGAAGTGATGCCAAACCGCGCGGTTGCGGTGATGGCCAAGCGCCCACAGCCGGGTCGCACCAAGACCCGGCTCACCCCTGAGCTTTCTCCCGAGCAGGCCGCAACGGTCTATGAGTGTTTCCTCCTCGACACCGTCGAACGCCTGGCTGGCCGAAACGACTGTCAGGTTGTCGTCGCTATCGATGAGCCCGGCTCTGCCGAGTACTTTGCGGCGGCGATGCCCGGCGTGCCCCGGGTGGTTCAACGGGGGGCGTCGTTGGGCGAACGGCTCGACTCGGTGCTCACCGAGCTCATCGGCACTTACGATCAGGCGTTTGCCATCAACAGCGACAGCCCCGACCTGCCCGAAGGACATCTGACTGCCGCGTTCGACGCGTTGTCGTCGCCCCAGACCGACCTGGTGCTCGGTCCGACCGACGACGGCGGCTACTGGTTGATTGGCTGGAAGCAACGGTGGTCGACTGTCGTCACCGACGTCACGATGTCGACTCCCTCGGTGCTCACCGACACCTTGGCCGAGGCCGATGCGAGCGGGGCGACGGTGTCGTTGGCGCCCACGTGGCACGACGTCGACAGCGCCCAGGATCTCTTCCGATTTGTCGCCGACATCGACCGAGCGGTCACGCCCCGGTGTGCCGCGCTGCTTTGTCCGCCATCGATACCTCGGCTGACTTCCCCGCCATTGCTACCTCGGCTGACTTCCCCGCCATTGCTACCTCGGCTGACTTCCCCGCCATCGTGACCCCGGCACTCGACGTTGCCGTGGTTATCCCGGCCCTTGACGAGGCCGGCAACATCGGCCCGGTGGTCGCCGGGCTGCAGGCTGAGGGAATCGACAACATCATCGTCGTTGACAATGGCTCTACCGACAACACCGCCGACGAGGCTCAGATGGCCGGAGCGTCGGTGATTCGAGAGGATCGGAAAGGGTATGGATCGGCCTGTGCCGCAGGAACCGGAGCTGCCCTCGAATCGGGCGCCGAGATCATCGTGTACATCGATGCCGACCAGAGTTCTCGGCCAAACGAAGTCGGCCTCCTCATCGATCCACTGCGAAACGACGAAGCCGATCTGGTGCTCGGATCCAGAACCCGGGGCACGATCGCCAAGGGCGCGATGGGGCCCCACCAGCAGGCCGGCAACATCGTCAGCGCAGCACTGATGCGGTTGCTGTACCGCATCGAGGTGACCGACCTGGGTCCATATCGAGCGATTCGGGCGTCGCTCATCCGCGAGCTGGCGATGACCGAGATGACGTTCGGGTGGCCGACCGAAATGATGGTGAAGGCGGCTCGACGAAAGATGCGAATCGTCGAGGTACCGGTGAGTTGGGACAACCGCCTCCTTGGAGACTCCAAGGTGGGTGGCACCGTGAAGGGCTCGATACTGGCCGGCTATCACATTCTTCGGGTGACCCTCCGGCACGCCTTCAGACGCAAGCCGGCGGAATGAGCAACCGAGGAAGCCCTACTTCGCTCCACTCCGCCCTAGTCTGCCGCTACTCGGCAATGCCTCCGAGGCCATCCTCAGGAACAGCTGGCGGGAAGGGATTCTGTTCGTTCAGCCAGTCGTAGAGTTCATTGCTCGGCTGGGCCGGTTCGTTCTTGGTCTGGCCCTGGCGGTTGAAGATCACCAGGGCAGTGCAACCACCGACGCTGTCGAAAGACTGGCGGGCCAGTTCTTCTCCCGTGAGCGGGTTCACGATCGTCGCCTCGAAGAAGCCCTGGGGGCGCTTGAGTTTGTTGTTCCCGTCGTAGTCACACTCGTGGGTATCGCCGGTGGGAGCGAACCGCACGCAGGCGATATGGGAGAGCTCCGACATTTTTTGGGTTTCCCAATTGACTTCGTCGAAGTTGAACGCGATCTCGTCAGGGAGCATCAGCTTCACGCCGGTTGCGGTTGCTGTGACACCGGTGTCGATTGCGCTTGGCGACTGGCACCACTCGGGAGAGCCGCCCATGGCCTGACGGTCCAGGTGTACAGAGGTGAACTGAGCTGGAAGCGCCAGGTCGGCAGTCCACATGGCGAGGTCGTGTTGGCGGGGGAGGTACTCGCTGTAGCTCACCTGGCCGACAACGACTGCGGGGCAGTCGGCCTGACCGGTCCGCACCGGGCCGGAGACGACCTCCTCACCGGTCGAGAGTTGGTACACCTTCACCGAATAGTCGGCGCCCGAAATGATGTGTCGAGCTGCCCCCTCATAGATTCGGCAGGTGACATCGTTGCCGTCGGGAATTCCCTCGACACACGACACATAGGCCGGATCGGTATCGGCGGGAACCGTGTCGACATCGTTGATTTCGGCGGTTGCGTTCAGGTAGCTGACGTCATATGCCGGGTTCGCGAGGTCTCGCCATTCGGTGGTGCCGAACTTGTAGTAGCTGGCGAATACGTTGATGCCGGCCTGGTCAGGCGCAGGAGCATCGGCAATCGCGCCGGGGTTGGCGCAGAATTGTGGTCCGAGGTCGACGATTGCTGAGGTTCGCTCCACAGCTATTGGTTGCGCAGCCTCCGCGATGGCGGCTGCCTCCTCTTCCGGGGTGGGGCCAGAGCTGAGCAGTTGGGTGACTCCGAAGCCGGCGACCAGCAGGACAACGAGGCCAGCGACGATCATGACGGGGTTCACCCCGCCCGCCTTTTTCGCGCCTTTCGTATCGCTCATCAGGTCAGCGAAGGGATTCGGCTTGTTCGCAACCAGTGCGTCCTCGGCTACCGGTGCTGGCTGTGTTGCCGGTGTTGCCGCAACAGGTTGCGCGACTTCAGGCTCGGCCGGTGCGGCCACGCCGTTGATGTGGCCACACTGAATGCAGCCCTGACCTGCAAAGACATCTGCTGAACAATTTCCGCACGGTTCCATACAGTGGTTTTCGTTCGGTCAGCCGTTTCGGTTTAGCAGTTTCTCCGCTGCCTCTTTGCGTCGGCACCTTGACAGACACGGGACGACACCAAAGGATGGCCCGATGACAACGATCTATGACGAGGACCACGACCTCTTCCGCGAGAGCTGCCGGAGCTGGATTGCCTCAGAGTTCAGCCCTCGAGTCAGCGAGTTCGAGGCCGCCGGAATTATGGACCGCGGCCTGTTTCTCGAGGCGGGCAAGCATGGCTTTATCGGTATGGCGGTGCCCGAGGAGTTCGGCGGCGGCGGGACCGATGACTTCCGTTTCAACGCGGTGCTCGGCGAGGAACTGGCCTATGCGGGCACCGGTGGAGCGGGGCTGAGCTTCGGCCTCCACAACGACATCACCACGCCATACTTCATCGAGTACTGCACGCCGGAGCAGTCCGCCCGTTGGTTGCCGGGCATCGCGTCGGGCGAGCTCATCACCGCCATCGCCATGACCGAGCCGGGAACCGGTTCGGATCTCGCCGGCATTCAGACCACCGCTATCCGCGACGGCGACGAGTACATCCTCAACGGTGCCAAGACCTTCATCACCAACGGCATTAACTCAGACCTGGTCATCGTCGCCTGTCGCACCGACCCCGATGCTGGCCATGCCGGTATGTCGCTGTTGGTTGTGGAGCGAGGAATGGACGGCTTCGAGCGAGGCCGCAACCTCGACAAGATCGGTCAGCACTCGGCCGACACCGCAGAGCTGTTCTTCAGCGATGTCCGGGTTCCTGTCGCCAACGTCCTCGGCGAGGAGGGACGGGCCTTCGACTACCTGTCGTTCAACCTGGCCCAGGAACGCCATTCCATCGGCATCAACGGTCTCGCTGCCTCCGAGGCTGCGCTCCAGTGGACGGTCGACTACGTCAAGGAACGCACCGCCTTCGGTCAACCGATCGCCAAGTTTCAAAACACCAAGTTTGAGTTGGCCGACGTAGCTACCGAGATCGCCGTGACGCGGCCCTTTATCGAACAGTGCACCATGAAACTCAACGCGGGCGAGCTGACCCCCAGCGAGGCGGCAATGTCGAAGCTCTGGGGCAGCGAACTTCAAAAGCGCACCACCGACCGGTGTCTCCAGCTCTTTGGGGGATACGGGTTCACCACCGAGTACCCCATCGGCCCGGCCTACGTCGATGCGCGGGTCACCACCATCTACGGCGGAACCTCAGAGATCATGAAGACCATCATCTCCAAAGACGTCCTTGCCTAAGCGGTGACGGCCGGTACGTCGAGGGTCGTTGGTACGTCGGTTGCGGCGACGATCTCGACGGTATTTCCCGGATTCCTCATCGGTGCGCTGTCGGTACAGGTGGGCGACGAGCTTCAGGTAAGCGATGCTCGGTACGGATGGTTGCTGGGCACGTTCTTTCTCGTGGCGGCCGCCGGGTCGCGGGTGACCGGCCTGACCGTGCAACGCTTTGGCCCGCGCCGCCAGATATCGGTCGCGTTGGTGACGACGGCAATCGTCCAGGTGGTTATCGCGACGGCCGTCGACTCGTTCACCGGGTTGCTGGTGGCGCTTGGTATCGCCGGTCTTGCGAATGCAGCGAACCAGACGGCGGTGAACCTTGCGCTGACCCGAGCAGAGCTACCGAGGCTGGGCCTCGCTATCGCCATCAAACAATCGGGGATGCCCACGGCATCGATGCTGTCTGGTCTGGCTGTTCCGGCCATCGCCCTGACCGTTGGATGGCGATGGGCATATGTCGGCGGGGCAGTCGTGGCATGCAGTGCCCTGTTTCTTGTGTGGCGCGAGATTGAGCCAGCCGCCATCGTGCGCAGAGCGTCCACCGACGTGGTCTCGTCGCGTCGGTCATTGCGCATTGCTGCGATTGCCGGGTTCTTCCTGGCATTCGGTGCGGGGTCCCTCAATGCCTGGACCGTCGAGTCAGGGGTCGACGCCGGGCTGGGCGAGGGTACCGCTGGTCTGATGTTGAGCGTCGGAGCTGCGTCGGGAATCGCTCTGCGGCTGTTTTCGGGAACCCGGGTCGACACGATGAAGTCCCGACCGTTTCTGGTCGCGGGAAGCACGGTTCTGGTCGGTGCGCTGGGGATGGCCTTGCTGAGCTCGAGATCCAGCGGCGTGCATATTGTGGCCACCGTGGTCGCGTTCGCCGGCGGCTGGATCTGGCCGGTGTTCACCAACTTCGGGATCATGCGGACCAACAAGGAGGCTGCCGGAGCGGCGAGCGGCGTGACGCAGACCGGCGTGTACGTCGGAGTCTTCGTGGCGCCAATTCTCACCGGTTGGCTGCTCGATACCCGCGGATTCGCCACGATGTGGACGGTCGTGGCGGCCAGTGTGGTCGTCGGCGCAGCGGCCGCGCTGGCCGTGGCCCGAGACTTCTAGTCGTTCTTCATCACGCAGTGCCCCCGGTGGGATTCGAACCCACGACCAATGGATTAAAAGTCCACTGCGCTAACC
>CAZGVQ010000288.1:0-5434 GCA_964529355.1 uncultured Acidimicrobiales bacterium | reverse complement strand
CCCCCCGGCACCGAGCCGCCGAACACCCGGCCACCCCGAACACAGCCACCGGACACGCAACCGCCAGACACCCAGCCGCCCGGCACGCAACCACCAGCAACCCAACCACCAGCAACCCAACCACCAGCAACCCAACCACCAGCAACCCAGCCACCAGCCACCCAGCCACCAGCCACGCAGCCACCAGCCACCCAACCGCCACAGGACGACCAGTGAGTACAGAGTCGAAGGACGACCAGTGAGTACAGAGTCGAAGGACGACCAGTGAGTACAGAGTCGCAGGATCCCGATATCGATCTCGACCGTATGTCCGACGTCGACAACCTGATGTGGATTGTCGAGCGGAACCCGCTCCTCAAAAGCACCATCACTGCGATGACCATGCTCGAACACGCTCCCGACCGGCAGGCCGTCGAGCAACAGATCGAGAACGTCACCATTGCGGTACCGCGCCTCCGCCAGCGGGTGGTCGCCAACCCGGTTTCCATCGCTCCGCCTCGATGGGAGGTCGACCCCGGTTTCCACCTCTCCGATCATGTGTCGTGGATCGAACTCGAAGACGGACACAACTCCATCGATGAAGCGCTGTTGATCGTCGAGGACCTGGCAGAACGGCCCTTCGACAAAAGCATGCCGCTGTGGCAGTTCGTGTTCATCACCAACCTCGATACCGGCGAGGCAGCGTACGTCAGCAAGCTGCATCACTCCATCGCCGACGGGCTCGGCACCATCAAGATCGCTCTCGAGCTGTTCGACCTCGAACCTGAGTCGGTGCCGGAACCAAGCGTGCAGCCGCCGCCAAGCGCCAACCCCAAGTCGCAGTCCGAACGGGTGGTTCAGGCCATCGTTCACGAACGCGACCGCCAAACCGCCAGCTTTCGCCAGACCGTCGATGCCTTTCGGGCGTTGCCCGACTCCCCGGCTGATCGAGCCAAAGCGGTGTCCGAAACAGCAAGCTCGATGGGCAAAGCTCTGAAGCCGGCAACGCAGCCGCTCAGCCCGCTGATGTCGCAACGATCCACCGATCTGGACTTCCGCACCCTCACGATGCCCGTGGCCGATCTCAAGGCAGCGGCCAAACTCGCCGGCTCAAAGATGAACGCTGCGTTCGTCGCGGGTGTCATCGGTGCGATGAGGATCTACCACGACGAACATGCCACACCGGTACCCAAACTTCGTATGGGCATGCCCATCTCCACCCGGTCAGAGGGCGATGCCGCGACCTCCAACAGCTTCGCGGCAACTCGTATCGAGGTTCCCCTCACTATCGACGACCCCGTCGAACTCATGCGGCACCTCGACCAACTGGTCGCCGAGGCTCGCAACGACCCATCACTCGGCCTCAACGATGCGGCCGCCGGGGTGTTGAGCCGGCTTCCCAAGCGGCTCTCCACCGGCCTGTTCGAGCGCACGATGAAGGGCATCGATTTCTCGACCAGCAACGTCCCCGGCGTGCCCGTCCCGGTGTATTTCGCGGGCGTGCCGGTGCTGCGTCAGTTCCCGTTTGGTCCGGTCAGCGGTTCGGCGGTGAACATCACGTTGCTGAGCTATATGCAGGATGCCTACCTCGGCATCTCCATCGACAGCGCGGCCATCCCTGACGGTGACGTATTCCACAGCGCGTTGAGCACCAGCTTCAGCGCACTGGTCGATCTAGCCTGATTCCGTGAGCGGTAACGGCCAGCATCCCACGGTTCTCGATGCGCTCGTGGTTGGCGCCGGGCCCGCAGGCGTGGCCGCCGCCCTTACCCTGCATCGAGCCGGCAAGGCCGTCGCCATCGTCGACAAGGCGGTGTTCCCGCGCGACAAGTTCTGTGGCGACGGCCTCACCACGTTGGCCCTTCGCCTGCTCGACGATCTGGGCCTCGACACGGGCGCCGTTGCATCGTGGGCGCCGGTCCATGACGTGCATGTCACGTCTCCGGGGGGCTCGACCGTGGTGTTTCCTCTCCCCCGCGACGCCGGGGCATTCGGAGCGGTGGCGAAACGCATTGATCTCGACTCGGCTCTGGTCGACCTGGCCCGGAGCGAAGGGGTGCCGATTCACGACGGCCACGCATGCACCAATATCGACCGATCCGGCGACCACCTGGCGGTGGACGTGGAAGGGTTGGGCACGCTTCGAGCGCGGTATGTGGTGGCTGCCGATGGCATGTGGTCACCGGTTCGAAAGATGTTGGGCGTCGCCACTCAGGGCTACCTCGGCGAGTGGCATGCGTTCCGGCAGTACTTCACCGACGTCGGCCCGGAAGCCTCGGAAAACCTGTACGTGTGGTTCGAGCCCGATCTGCTTCCGGGCTACGCCTGGTCGTTCCCGCTCAGCGGAGGGCGAGCCAACGTCGGATTCGGCATACAGCGGGGCGGCAACATCGCAACACGCGACATGAAGGCCCTGTGGCCCGACCTCCTCAAGCGGCCCCATATCGCCAAAATTCTCGGCCCTGACGCCCAACCCGAGTCCGACCATCGGGCATGGCCCATCCCCGCTCGGATCCCCGACATCCAGTTGGCCAGTGGGCAAACGCTTTTCGTCGGCGACGCTGCGGCTGCCACCGACCCGATGACCGGGGAGGGCATCGGCCAGGCCCTGCTCACCGGAATTCGTGCCGCCGAGAGCATCGTCGAAGGCGGCACACCGGCCATGGTCACCAGCAGATACGTACAGGAGATTCGGTCAGAGCTGGTCGCCGACCATCACATGGCCGTCGCGCTGTCGAAAGTGCTGCAACACACCCGGGGAGCCGAGGCGGCGATGAAGATTGCCGGGGCAAACGCCTGGACCCGCCGGAACTTCGCTCGTTGGTTGTTCGAGGACTACCCCAGAGCGGTGCTGCTTACCCCAAAGCGGTGGCGCAAGGATCTGTTCACCTCGCCCGGCGCGTACCAACATCACTAGCGGATAGCCCTCTGCTGCCACTGCCTGGGAACGTTCACCAACCGGCGTGCCAGAATGCGCCATGGCCGATCTTCTTCGCTCACGACCCGACGGACCCGCAGCGTTCCGCAAGCTCCTCGAGCGACCCCAACCTGTGCTCTTGCCGGGCTGTTATGACGCTCTGGGAGCCCGCCTTATCGAACAAGCCGGCTTCGACGCGGTGTATATGACCGGCTTCGGAACCGCGGCGTCGCTGCTGGGCCGCCCCGACGTCGGTCTGCTCGGTCTCGGCGAGATGGTCGACAACGCCCGGCGTATCACCGCAGCAACCGACCTCCCCGTGATCGCCGACGCCGACACCGGCTACGGCAACCAGATCAACGTGATCCGCACCATCCAGACCTACGAGCAGGCCGGGGTGGCGGGCCTGCACATCGAAGATCAGGTCCTGCCAAAGAAGTGCGGCCATATGGAGGGCAAAGCAGTGGTACCCCGCGAGGAGTTTTTCGGCAAAGTCGAAGCGGCGGTGGCTGCCCGTCGAGATCCGAACTTCACCATCATCGCCCGCACCGATGCCCGAGCACCCGAGGGGTTGCCCGAAGCGCTCGAGCGAGCCCGCGGCGCCCGCGATGTCGGCGCCGACGTGCTGTTCGTCGAGGCGTTGCAGGACGAGGCCGAACTTGTGCAGGTGGCGTCGGAGCTGTCGGACACCCCGCTGCTGTTCAACTGGGTCGAAGGGGGAAAGACCCCACCCCTTAGCCTCGACCGCATCACCGAACTCGGCTTCGCGATGGTGATCATGCCGCTCTCGACCCTTTTGGTGGCGACCCAAGCCATGCAAGAGGCTCTCGCGCAGATCAAATCCGACGGCACACCGGTGAACGCGGTGGCCACCATGCCGGCGTTTGATGCGTTCACCGACACCATCGGCCTACCCGAGGTGGCCGGTCTCGAACAACGATTCGCCTAGCTCGGACCCAGCCCACCCGGCGCCACTATGCGTCGGCGAAGCCCGGGATCTCGCAGGCTTGGCCGACCTCGATTTCGACCGTCACTGCCTGATTACGATGCGGCCCGGCGCACCAACTCGGGAATGCTGCCGAGTAGAGCCCACCTCCGCCAGCCACAAACACCAGAAGGTCTTCGGCTTTGGCGAAGCAGCGTCGGTCCTTGTCAGCCGACGGTTTGCGACCCATGAAACCCGCGGACCGGGCGAGATCGCTTCCCGAAACCACCGCGTCTTCAACGATGCGTTCGCGGATATCTGCCCGGGTCCACCCCTGACCAGCCAGGAACGCCGCATGGTCGGGGTTGAGCGCGAGGGCCGCCGAGCCGCTGGTGAGCGTGGCGTTGTTGGTGGCCACGTTGCTGAAGGCGGCGGCAAAGGAGCGCATCATGCGCTCGGCCGATGTGGGGTCGTCGGCATCGAGGTTGATCATGACCGAGTGTGGGGCATCGACCCCGAGAAGGGTGACCGCCGACTGCGACGCATCGAAGCCACATTCGGTATGGAGCGGCTCGAACGGGCTACTGGTTTCGTCCTCGGCCAGACACATCGTGAACTTGCCCGGGTGCCCGAGCAGGGCCATATCGGAGGTGCCTGAACGGCCGCCTCCGATGTTGATCATCGCCAGTCGCAGCGCTCGACCAATCGCTGCGTTGGCTCGATAGCCGGGCCCAAGCGCACCGAATCCGCCATGAAGCCCACACCACTCGCGGGCCGGTCCGTTCACGATGATGAGCGGCGCGATCGCATGGGTGGTGGCCTGCATCTCGGTGAGGTCGAATCGCGGGTCCATGGCTGCCCGGGCGGCTGCCACAACCACCGGCGCATGGTCGGGAAGGCACCCGGCCATCACCGCGGCAGCGGCCAGCTTCTCGACGGAGCATTCGCCGAGATTGGGGCCCATGGCGCCGAGCACCAGGTCGGCGTCGTAGCCGGTGGCGAGCACCATTCGGTCCACCCGGTCGGGAGTGGGGATCACCACCGGCAAGCCATCGGTGCAGCCGAGTTCGTGCAGCGACTCGAGGGCGGCGGCCTCGTCATCCGCGGTCAGGCGGGCGGAGGCTGCGTCTCCATTCACTCGGCACCTCGCAGCGCATCGAGAATCATCGGGATCATCTCGTCGGCGATCGAGGCCATGTTGTCGACTCCGGTGCCCGCGACCGGGTGCGGAAGCTGCACCCGCGGGATATCGGGAAGCCCCACCGACCGGGCGATGAAGTCTCCCTGCGCCCAGAACTCGGTGGTCACCAGCGAAACCGCTGGAATCCCTCGTCGAGCCACTTTTACGCCGTCACGCACGGTGCCGGTGGTGCAGCTGCCTCAATGGCCATAGGCCGCCACGACGGCCTGGCACGAACCCACCACCTCTTCGAGCATCTCATCGGAGATTGTGGCCGAGGCGTTCCCTTTGTTCCAGCGCCGAACCGAAACATCGGGTATCCGGGCAACCAGTGCGGCCTCGACCTGATCGAGAAACTCGACGGAGTCGGGAAAGCCGTTGGCGACCAGCCCAACCACCGGCGAACCAACGGTGATATCGATGCCCAGTGCGT
>CAZGVQ010000287.1:0-5484 GCA_964529355.1 uncultured Acidimicrobiales bacterium | reverse complement strand
CATGACCGAACTGGCCCACATCCAACGCAAAGCCGAGAAGATCTTCCATACCCTCGCCAAGCGCGCTCCTGGCAAAGCCAGCGATCGCTACCGCGTCAACTCGTCTGGCGATGGCCTGATCAACATGATCGACATCGGCGCTGCCGGCCAACTGCCGCCACCGTGGGTGAACAACGCCGACAAGATCAAGCTGCTGCTGACCTTTGAACCGAATGGCGGCGCCGAGACATCAGGAGATGTCATCCATCTCGACGAGGCGGTCTGGGAGCGCGAAGAGCAACGACCCTTCTACGTGTACGGAAACGAAAAGGCGCACGGCTCGTCGTTGTTTCCGCAGAACCTTGCCTACGTGGAGGAGAACTGGGAGTGGCTCAAGACGCTCGGTCCCTCGCGTCTCGCTCAAACGTGGCGGGAGCGAGCGCAGCTTCGCGATACCGTGCTCATCGATTGTCGTCCGCTCGACGCGGTGCTGGCCGACGCAGCTCCCGATGTCGACTTTCACTTTGCGAAGATCGACGTTCAGGGTGCCGAGCTTCCGGTGCTTCGCGGCGCAATGAACTTCCTCCGCACGACGTGCGTTGGCCTTCAGCTCGAACTGTTCAAGATGCCGCTGTACGTAGGTGCACCACTCATCGACGAAGTGCGCTCGTTTCTGGAGGACCTCGACTTCGACATGGTGTTCGCTGACCGCCCGCACGGTTCCTTTGATTCGCAGCACGAATGTCTCTTCCTTCACCGTTCTCGGTCGACCGAGATCAGGAGCGAGCTGGAATCCATCTACGGACTCACCACAAAGATCAACAGCTGATGGTTTCTGGTAGTCCGACTGTTTCGGTGGTTATCCGGGCCCTCAACGAGGCTCGCCATCTGCCGCGCTTGCTCCACGGGCTCGCTCACCAGTCGTACGGGCCTCTGGAGGTCGTTCTGGTTGACTCGGGTTCAAGTGATGCGACCGTCGAGATTGCCAGAGAGTGGGGGGCCAAGGTTGTCCACATCGCACCCGAAGATTTTTCCTTCGGGCGGTCGCTCAACATCGGCTGCGCTGCAGCTTCAGGCGACCTTCTCCTGTTGGCCAGCGCGCATGTGTACCCCCAGTCGGTCGATTGGGTCGCTCGACTTGTCGAGCCATTCACCAGTGACGACGAGCTCGCGATCAGCTACGGCGGCCAGGACGGAGACCACACCAGCAACTTCGGCGAACGGCGACTGCTCCGGTCGTGGTTTCCCGAGCAATCGAACCTCGATCAGCAGGACCCCTTCTGCAACAACGCCAACTGCATGGTTCGATCCGATCTTTGGGCCGACCGACCCTACGACGAGTCGCTTCCTGGCCTCGAAGACATCGCTTGGGCGAGTCGGGTAACCGAAGAGGGGTTTCGTATCGCCTACGTCGGTGATGCGCGGGTGGTTCATCTTCATTCGGAGCGCATGCGCTCGATCGTCAACCGGTACCGGCGAGAAGCAGTGGCGTTTCGGGAGATCTTCGGCCATGGAGAGCTTGATGCGTTCACCGCAACACGGTGGTTCGCCGGCAATCTATCCATCGATCTTCGTGAGGCGAGTCAGGAGCATCGTCCGGTTCGGTCAAGCGTTGAAAGCGTCAAGTTCCGGGCTGGCCAATACCTGGGCGCGGTCCAAGGGCATCGATCTGGTCCCCGAGAGATCGGCGCCGTCGTTACGCGGATGTTCCGGTCGACGAACCCATGAGTCGTTCCGCCCATCTGGGTGAATGATGAACAGAAAACGCTCATTCGGACGGTAACCAGGCCGACTGGATTGTTGATGACGGACACGGCTTGGAACGGGCTTGAGACGAGGGCAGCGCATCAGACCGTTGCGCCCAAATCCTCCGATACCCGAGTCGTCATTTCCTCCACCCTGTCTTCCGCAACGGCACAACTCGCTGACTCAACCGAGGCGATGCTGCAATTTCTGCGTCGCTCCGAGTCCGTCGACCTCTGCGAAGTCAACCTTTCTGATGCGATAGCGCCGGTACGTTCGCTGTTGAGTCGCAACAACCGTGCGGCCGACACCTCCGGAGCGTTCCTGGTCACCGTCCCCTCCACTACTGAGGCCCGCGGTGCGATTGGTGCGATTCCTGCCAGCACGCTTGGACTGCCCGTGGTGGCGGTGCATCACAGCGATACCTATCTGACCTCGTCGAGCAAGCACCTTCGGCTCTTTCGGCGGCTCTGCCAGCCAGCGCTTGAGGTGGTGCCATCGGCACGCATGGCTGAGTTGGCCGCACAGTCGGGCAACCCCGATCGCGTCCTCATTGTCGACAACAGCGTCTTTCTCGCCGACGACATGATCGCGAAACTCGGTGGCTTTCCCGCTCCACAGACCGGTGCGAGCCGGCCAATTATTCTTGGCTTTCTCGGTGCCCTGACCATTGAAGATGGCGCTCTCGATGTCCTCGAGGCCTTCGCCAGACTTGCCGATGGTGGTTTGGCTATCGAACTTCACATCGCTGGCAGCATGGATGACCTCGAGGTCAGCTCGACGCTTCTCGAGATCACTGCACGGCACCCGCATCGGGTGCACCACACCGAATATCCGGTCGACGATGTTGCTCGATGCGAGTGGTTCAACGACATCGACATCTTCGTGATGCCCACCCGAGATCTCGCCGACGCACAGCCAATCGTCATCTACGAGGCCGCGGCCGCCGGATGTGCGGTGCTTGCCTCCGACGTCGGCGGAATTCCGCAACAGTTGGAGGCCATCGGTGGCTACCTGATCTCAGCCGATGATCGACTCGACTCGCAGATCAAGCGGGTAATGAGCATGAACGCCGGCATCGCAGGTGTTCGAGCCGGCCGGGAGCGACGGGTTATCCGGCTCCAAAACCACCGGCAGCGGAACCTCGCAAGCGCGAACGCGTTCCTGGCGCTGCTGAAAGACCCGGCTCATCTCTGAGATCGAGTCATAGCTCTGCGGTGGTCAGATCTGCTTCGGGTCGACCCAGATGCTCAAGAACTGATCGCCTCGCTCGTCTGAGGTGAGTTCGCCGTAGCCGGAGTCCGCGAGCAGTTCTCTGACCGCGCTGGCCTTTTGCCCACGTTGAGCGAGGAAGGTGTGGTGAATCTCCACGAAGATCATTCGAGGGCGCTCGGCGGTGGAAAGAATCGACTTTGCACCAGCGAGCATGTCGAGCTCGGCACCTTCGATATCGATCTTGAAGATCGTTGGTCGTTTGGTATCGACCATCTTCAGATCGGCGGTGGTTACATCCACCACAATCTCCGAGGAGTGACGACCGAGGTCGGACAAGGACGGCGAGTTTCCTTCGACGCCATCGCTGTAGAGACTGAACGATCCGGGTTCGTCGGAGAGCGCAACCTCATGAATCTCGATTTTCGAATCAAAGTTGTTCAGCTCGATGTTGGTTCGAAGCCGCGTGGCGATACGTGGATCAGGCTCAAAGGCATCGACCGTGCAACCTTTCGCCGCGGCGTGGAGCGCGAACAGCCCGTTGGATGCGCCAATATCCCAAAGGTGGTCGTTGGGCCGGACGAGTGAGTGGAAGAACGCCAATTGGTGAATCTCGCCGCCATACCCAGCAGTGCGAAAATGTTCAACTCGACCAGCGCTGACCATCTTGACCGAGTCCACCTGGTCGAGATGGATCGTGATTTCGCTGGGCACCAGCGATGCGACTTTGCGGGTTTTCAGCCAGTTCTTTGCCGGTTCAACGAGGTCTTCAACAAACGAAGTCATTCGGAGAATCTATCGAGTGACCTCGAAAAACCCTCGGGTTGAGTCGCTGGCCGAAGCGGTACGCCGACCCGTTTAGGAGAAGCTGGCTGGCGGGTCGCCGAGATCGGTGGCCGTCATGTTGGTGGTGAGCGCCGCCGCAGCCTGCGCTTCGGCGAGCAGTTCTTCGTCGGCCCGAACCTCTGCTTCTTCGATGGCTTCGACCACGTGCATGGCGATGTCGCCGACCTTTACCTGATCGTCGTCGACCCCTTCACCTTTCACGCCGTCGTCCATCATCACGTAACAGAATGGACAGGCGGTGGCGATGCGGGTTGCGCCGGTGGCCAGAAGCTCCTGTGACCGGTCGGTGTTGATCTGCTTGCCGGTGTCTTCCTCGAGCCAGAACCGGGCGCCGCCGGCACCACAGCACATGCCCTTGGTGCCGTTGCGTTCGGCTTCGACAATCTGAATACCACCGAGCGAACCGAGCACCTTGCGGGGCGCCATGTACACGTCGTTGTGGCGGCCGAGGTAGCAGCTGTCGTGGTACACCACGCGCTCGTCGATCGATGCGCCTTTGAGATCGAGCTTGCCCGAATCGATAAGCCACTCGAGCAGTTGCGTATGGTGCACGACTTCGTAGTGGCCGCCGAGTTCGGGGTACTCGTTTGCCAGGGTGTTGAAGCAGTGGGGGCACTGGGTGATGATCTTCTTCACGCCCATGCCGTTGAGCGTCTCGATGTTCTGTGTTGCGAGCAGCTGGAACAGGTACTCGTTGCCCGAGCGACGGGCCGAGTCACCGGTGCACAGCTCCGATGGGCCAAGAATCGACACGTCGATTCCCGATCGGCGGAGCAGCTTGGCCATCGACTGGGTGACCTTCTTGTTCTTGTCGTCGAAGGAGCCGGCGCAGCCAACCCAGTAGAGGTACTCGGACTCGAGCGGGTCTGAGCCGTCGAGCACGGTGACACCCTCGATATCGTCGGCCCAGTCGGCACGTTCGGTCTGGCTGATGCCCCACGGGTTCGACGAATTTTCCATCGACCGGTAGGCGTTGCCGAGCATCGACGGGAAGTTCGACTCCATGAGCGACAGGTAGCGGCGCATGTCGAGAATCTTGTCGAGGATCTCGATGTTGACCGGGCAGTTCTCGTCGCAGGCTTTGCAGCTGGTGCAGTCCCAGATTTCTTCGCTGGTGATGCGGTCAAAGACCGAATTTGGCTCGACCAGAATGTTGCCCGGCTCGCCAGCAACGGCAATCTCTTTGTCGACGCCAATCGGGGGCGATACCTGAGGTGTACCGGAACGGGCCATGACTTCGCCGGTCTTCAGCACGATCTCGCGAGGGTCGAGCGACTTGCCGGTGGCATGGGCGGGGCACACCGCGGTGCACCGACCGCACATGGTGCACGAGTCGGTGTCCATCAGCTGCTTCCAGGTGAAGTCCTCGACCACCGAAGCACCGAAGCTCTCCATCTCGGTTTCGAGCAGGTTGGCCATGGGCTTCATCGCACCCTTTGGCCGGTCGCGATCTTTGAGATACATGTTGGCGGGCGAGGTCACGATGTGGCGCAGCATGGTGGTCGGCAAGATCACCAGGAACAGCGCGAACGACACGACGTGGGCAATCCACCACGCCTGATGCCAGGCACCCAGGTTGCCAAGACCGTCGACGGCCAGGGCCAGCGGGTAGCCAATGAAAGACCACTGCTCGAACTGCGGGTTGCCGTCGTTGGCGATGCGGAAGGCCTCGGCGCCGAACCCGCTGATGGCGATAGCCATGAG
>CAZGVQ010000286.1:0-5484 GCA_964529355.1 uncultured Acidimicrobiales bacterium | reverse complement strand
GTGCCAGAGGTGGTGCCTGGGGCTGTCGCTAGCACGACCGTGTGCTGAGCGGCGTTAGCCCGACTTTGTTGCTGAGCGGCGCTCGGCGTCGAGGCGGCCCAGTTCGGGCTCCGGCTCGTGGTTCACAAAGTTCATCATTGCGGCGATGGCCTTGTGACCGGCTCGCTCTTCGATGAGTCGATGCATCTCCTGGGCGACCTCGCGATACGCGGGATGGCCCTGCGGTGTCGTGCGGAGTTCGAGCATGTGCATCGCCTCACGCGCATTGGTGTGCATCATGTAGCGAATCTTGTACGCGAGCGACACCGCATAGGACGCCTGCTCGGGATAGGGACCTTCGAGCAACGCATACAGGTCAGCGGAGCGCTCCATTTGCGCTTCGAACTGATCAGCGAGTCCTGCGGTCTCGACCTCAGGCGGCATGGTGTACCCATGGGCGGGCGAGAGCTTCTGCCACTCGACCGTGAGCATCCGATGCCGTTGCAGATCTCGAAACGCTCCGTAGTCCGACAGGATGTCGAACCGATACGAGGGACGCTCGAGCGCTCGGCCGGGGCGATGCCGACGGTTCTTCCGTTCGCCGGTGTAGGCCCGCATGACGCCAACGCGATCGTCGACCGACATTGCCCGCACCCGCTGCTCGATCTGCGTCTCCGGGAGCGCCACGTGGGCATAGAGCATGCTGGCCACGAGCTTGACCTCGGCATCCGGGTCGAAGTCGACCAGCTCGACCATCGGGGCCGTGGCAGGGGCGATCTCGGTGGGAAAGAGATGCTCTGCGATGTCGGCCATCGCCTCGAAGTTGTCGGACATGTACTGGCTGGTGACCTCGCCGCGGTCGGGAAGGTCGACGCGCTTGAGGAACGAAGGGATCACCTTGCGCAACTCGGTGAGTATGAGCTCGCTGTACTCGCGCGCCTCGGGCAACGGGTGAGCCCGCATCCGAAGCAGCAGCGCTTCATAGGCTTGACCAGACGCATAGATACCGACGTTCGACAGAGCCGAAGCGGGCAAGATGCCTCGCACCGAGTCGAGCGCTTTTGCCTGAATGGCGGTGCGGTAGACGAAGTCGGCGTCGCCCGGTTGCTGGGGGATGTGCGCCCGAAAGAAATCGGCCATCGTGGGGATCATCGATGAATAGCCATCGAAGAGCCGATCCATATCGCCGACGTAGCGAGCCCCGAGCGGTGAGGCCAACAACTCGGGATCGCGGTAGTAGCGATAGCGACCGCCGAGGCGTTCGTCGTAGGCGATGTAGCGCGTGGACTGCTCGAGGTACGACATGAGTCGTCCCCACTCGAGAACCTTGGTGAGCACGTTGGACGCTTGCTCACACGCCAGGTGCACCCCACCGAGCTGGGCTACTGAATCGTCGCCGTACTGGAAGAAGACCCGGTCATAGAGCTCTTCGGCGCGGCGAAGGCCGACAGTGGCATCGATGGTCTCGTCGCCGGTGATGTCGAGATCGCCCACGAACTCTTTGAGGAACAGTCGCCGCAGACTTAGCGGTGATCTCGAGTACCGGGCGAACAGCGCACCCTTGACGACCTCGGGGAGATTTACGAGTGCAAAGACCGGCTTGTCGAGGTTGGTGAAGTAACGGCGAAGGACGTCGGCCTCATCGGCGGTGAACTCTTCCTCCACGTAGGTCTTCACGAGGTGCGACAATAGGCGCGATCAGACGAGCGTGAGTGGATCTGGCGTGACGAATTGGTCACGCCGCAGATTGATGCACCGAGATCACACCACGACGGCCAGGGCTTCAGGCTGAAGCTCTATGGAGAAGCTGTCGACGCGCGCCAACTGCTTGCCATCGACCCAGAGGTCGAGAGGCTTGTCGAGCGAAAACTCCAACGCGTCGCCGCGACGTTGCGCGATGTCAGGATGCGGGACATGGCTACCCGAGGAGAGACGGCTTCGAGCTTTGAGACGGTCGGTCATCGACATGGTGACGTCGAGGACATCGAACTTGCCGTCACCCGGGTGGGCCCGCGGTGCAACGTTCCAGGAACCGACGAATGCGGCGTTCATCACTGCGATGATCCGGCCACGAAGCATCGACCTGCGCGCAACGACGTGGGCCACAAACGGCATCTCGGTGTCCTCGTAGCGAACCACGCCGTAATCGACCACGGCCCGGGCGGCGTCGGGATGCCGGAGCTGGCCGCGATTGCGTCGGCCCCCCATGGTGCGGCGAAGATCTCCACCCACCAGTCCAATGGGAGGAACCTCTCCCGGCGTGTTCGCGATGATCAACGCGGCCGAACGGTCGGTTGTCGCGACGACGCCGTCCTCGGGCAGCGGACCGTTCTCGCCCCAGTTCTGAAATCGTTCAATCATCGGATGCGTCCTGTTCTTCGGGGGCGACTGCGCCAGATGCGGTCACCACTCCCCTGTCGAGTCGATCAGCCGCCGCAGCTGCGCGGTGACGAGTATCGGGGTTTGGCGCAGCGGTCGCCAACTGTCGCAGGAGGTCGATGATCTGCTTGATCTGACGCACAAAGTCGCCGCCGGTGAGATCTTCATCGAGCACATCGTCGAGATCGACGCCGAGCGCCCACGCATGAACCGACGCGAACACTGTGGGGTCAGGCTCGGAGGTCTCGGGAAGTGCACCAGCACGTTCGAGACGATTGATGCGGGCGTGAAGTGCCTCGAGTTCGCCAAAGCGTTTCCGAGCGGTCTTGCTGGGAAACCAAGGTGCGGGAGGCGGCGTGGAGCTGCGGTGTTCGTAGGTGAAGCCGCTCACCATTCCGGCCAGCTCGGCCTCGTCGAGCCCATCGAGCAGTCCGCTCATCAAGGCCTCGGTAATCAGGAGGTCACGTTCGTGATACACCCGCACGAGCGTTTCGCCTCGTTCGGTCAGTGCCCATCCGTCGAGGTAGCCGAGTTCGTCGAGCACGCTACGAACCGCTGCAAACTGCTTCTCGATCGACCCGTCGCGTGCAGCCATTCGTTTGCTGAGCGCCGCGATCTCTTTCTCGTCGGCCTCAATCTGCTCAAGCAGCGCCAGGTTGAATCGCGTGGAGTCATCGCCGCCCGGCACCGCCCCGTTGTCGGACACCGCTACGAGGTGCCCGCCCTTCTTCCGACGAGCACGAAAGCTGGTTCGTGAAAGTTCGTGGCCCGCCGCCTTCTGAAAGCGGTCGCTGTTGGGCGCGTATGGCTCGGGCAACGACATGGTGCCGATGGTGTCTGGTGGTTCCTGGAAATCCTCCGTATCGATAGTGAATGAGTCGCCGACCTCGTTGACCAACCGCACCCGCGCCTGGCCTCGCCGAAATGCGGTCGACACCACGACGGCGCGCTCGTGGGTTGCCGATGCCGACAGGACATCACCCGGAGCCAGGCGGTCGACCGCCTTCGCGATCTGCTGAGCGACCTGTTCATCCTGGCCGTGCGCAACCACGGAGCCCGCTGCTGGCCGCTCAGCTTCGACCTGGGCCCGGGGCATCGTGAGCGAAGCGGTGGCCTTCTCGACCTCTCCTTCTCGTTTCGCCACTTTTTTGGCGAGCTTTGCCACTGCGCTTCGGGCCTGGAATTGCGCAAACGACTGACGCAGCAGAGCGCTCGCCGCATCCTCTTCGACCCTTCGCACCAGGTTGGCCGCCATGTTGTAGCTGGGTCGAAACGACGAGAACAACGGAAAGCTGTTGCTCCCGGCCAGGCGAGCGACCTGATCAAAGGTGACGTAGGGCGACCACAGCACGAGGGCATGCCCGAGGGGGTCGATGCCCCGCCGCCCCGCCCGGCCCGTGAGCTGTGTGTACTGCCCGGGCGTCAGCGACTCGTGGGTCTCACCGGTGAACTTGGTGAGCTTGTCGAGGACCACAGTGCGGGCCGGCATATTGATGCCCATCGCCAATGTCTCGGTGGCAAACACCGCCTTGATCAGCCCCTCGACAAAACACAGTTCGACGGTCTCCTTGAACGCTGGAACCATACCCGCGTGATGGGCACCGACTCCGCGTTCAAGGGCCGCCACAAAGCGATCGAATTCGAGCGCATCGAGATCGCGCTCGGACAGGTGCGCGGTTCGCGTCGCGGCGATGTCGGCGATTCGTTCCTTCTCGTCGCTCGACGTGAGATCCATTCCGGCATCGAGGGCCGAAGACACCGCATCGTCACAACCGGCGCGACTGAAGATAAAGAATATCGCCGGCAGCAGATCGCGTCGGCGAAGGTAATGGATGGTGTCGAGTCGACGCGGCGTCATGAATGGCCGTCGACGCTTTGGTGGACCGCCTTTGCCCTTTCGATCCCGTGACCGACCACCCTGCACGTCGAACCGAAAGGCCTCCCGGTTCGGTTTTTCGTCGACCAGCACCGGCACGACGTGCAGCTGAGACGTGCCTCGCTCGGCGACACCATAAAGATCTCGCAGCTCGACGGGGCGAGTAGTTTCGAGCACCGGAATGGTTTCGCCCCGCACCTCGGTCATCCAATCGGCCAGCTCGTCAAGGTTCGAGACGGTGGCAGATAACGCAACCAGGCGAACAGCGGGCGGAAGGTGGATAATGACCTCTTCCCAGACCGGACCCCGGTACGTGTCCTGCAGGTAGTGGACCTCGTCGAGCACGACATAGCGGAGACCCTCCAGCAGGTCCGAGCCCGCATAGAGCATGTTGCGAAGCACCTCGGTGGTCATCACCACCACCGGGGCATTGCCGTTGACCGCGTTGTCGCCCGTGAGCAGCCCTACCGAGTCGGCCCCGTAGCGTTCCTTGAAGTCACGATACTTCTGGTTCGACAACGCCTTGATAGGCGTGGTGTAAAAGACCTTTTCTCCGAGCGAACGAGCTTCTTCCACCGCATGCTCGGCCACAACGGTCTTTCCCGAACCGGTGGGCGCTCCTACCAGCACCGACTTTCCGCCGTCGAGAATGTCGATCGCCTGTTGCTGAAACCGGTCGAGCGTGAAGTCGTACCCGGTAGTCACAGACGACTCACGCGACGCTGGCTCGCTGTCTTCGAGCGCGAATCACCCCGAAGAGAATGGATATCTCGTAGAACAAATACATGGGCACCGACAGCACCAGAAGGGTGATCGGGTCGCCGCTGGGTGTCACCACAGCCACCAGAATCACGATGCCCACGATGGCGTACCGCCGCCCGGCCTTCAGGGCGCTGATCGAGAGAATCCCCGCCAACTGCATGAAAATCAGCACGATCGGAAACTGAAACCCCACCCCGAACGCGAACAGCATCTTGATGACGAAGTTCAGATACGGCTGGGGGCGGAACGCCACCGCAAAGTCCAACCCGCCGATCTCGGTGAGAAACTCGAGGGCACGCGGGAGGCTCCAGTAGGACAGGCTCACGCCCATCGCGAACAGCAACGCTCCGGAGAAGACAAACGGCAGCGCATAACGTCGCTCATGGGGGTAGAGGCCAGGCGTCACGAACTGCCAGATCTGCCAGAGGATGACCGGAATCGCCAGCGAGAAGCCGCCATAGAGCGCAGTGTTGATGCGCACGTTGAGC
>CAZGVQ010000285.1:0-5516 GCA_964529355.1 uncultured Acidimicrobiales bacterium | reverse complement strand
GATGTGGGAGCGCTGTCGAGACCTTGTCGAGGCCGCCGGAAGCAGCGTGCGAATGTCCCAGCCGGTCGTCCGCCTCGAACACCACGACGGAAAGGTCACCTCCGTCATCAGCATCGACATCGAAGATGGCTGCGAAGAGACCGTGCACCCGGCCACTCACGTCTTGTCCTCGATGCCGTTGCCCCTCCTCGTCAAAGCCATGGATCCACCGCCGCCCGACCATGTCGTGCAGGCGGCCAATGCGTTGAAGTTCCGCGACTTTCTCACCGTGGCGCTGGTGGTGCCTGAACACGCCGGGTTCCCCGATAACTGGATCTACATCCACTCCCCCGAGGTCGAGGTCGGGCGGGTGCAGAACTTTGGCCGATGGTCGCCGCACCTGGTCAAGGATGGCCGAACCTGCCTGGGTCTCGAATTCTTCGTGACCGAAGGCGACCACCTTTGGAACGCCGACGACGCCGACCTGATCGATCAGGGCAAGGCCGAACTCGAACAACTGGGACTCCTGGACCCCACGCTGGTGTCGGAGGGGTACGTGGTTCGGATGCCGAAGGCTTACCCGATGTATGACGCCGACTACGCCGAGAATGTCGAGATTCTCAAAGGTTGGCTGGCCGAACATGCCGCCAATGTCATGCCGGTTGGCCGCAACGGCATGCACAAGTACAACAACCAGGACCATTCGATGTACACCGCGATGCTGTCGGTCGAGAACATCCTCGGGGCCAACCACGATGTCTGGGCGGTCAACGTCGAAGAGGAATATCACGAGCAGATGTCGAGCCCCTCGGTCGCCATCGACGTGAGCGACGCGTCCACCGAACTCCGCGAAGCCGGAGACCTCCGAGGCAACGCCTCGCTCCGCTAGGAGCTGGCCGATCAGTGATGACGCCTGCCGTTCCCGTAGCCGCATCGCAGCGCACGCCATCCAACGCTGCCCTCGACCCACGGCCCCGCTTCCCCTGTCTGGAAGGCTTACGAGCCGTCGCTGCGCTCCTGGTGTTCTTTCACCACGTCGGTTTTCTCACCGGAGCAACCTTCAACTCGCGCATCGGTGCCTTTCTTGGCCGTCTCGATGTGGGCGTGCCGGTGTTCTTCGCGATCTCGGGGTTCCTGCTGTTCCGTCCGTCGCTGGTGGCAACGTTCGACGAGACCGAGCTCCCAAACCCTCGGCGCCACTACATCCGCCGGTTCTTCCGTATCTACCCCACGTACTGGGTGGTATTCGCCCTCATCGCACTGACCGTCGGAATCCAGGTCCAGACGTCTGACGCCGTTCTCCATATCCTGTTGCTGCAGATTTATCGCGGCGAAGCATTCCTCGACGGCCTCAGCCAGTCGTGGAGCCTGGCGGTCGAGGTCTCGTTCTACCTGGTCCTCCCGCTGTTCTCGCGGCTTCTCCGGTCCTGGGTGGTCGGCCAACCGGCGGGGGTGAAGGCGCTCCGCACCCTTGCCGTGCTCGCCGGACTCATCGCGGCGAGCAATGTGTGGCGCGTGTTTGTCTACGGCGTCGGGCTCCACGACCGGGCGGTGTTCTGGCTGCCGGGCACCATCGACTACTTCGCAATCGGCATGGCTCTGGCCACCATTTCGGTGTGGGGCGAACGCAGCGACGTCGGCCAGGAACTCAGCGCGGCCCTCGGACGCCATGATCTCCGCTGGTGGGTGGGAGCCTTCGCAGTCCTCGTGTTCGTCTCCTATCAGCTCGAGCTGGCGTTGGGCCTCGAACGGGCCACCTGGCACAAAGAGCTGTTTCGACAGGCCGGATACGACGTTGTGGCGCTCGCGCTGATCGTTCCGGCGGTCTTTGGCCCGCTCGATCGCGGGATGCTCCGCCGGTTCCTGCAGTGGCGACCCATTGCCGCGCTCGGCGCGATCTCCTACAGCTTCTACCTCTGGCACCTCATCGTCATCGAGAAGTGGATCGAGTGGCGGGGCCTCGCCACCTCGCTCGGATTCCTCGACTGGGCCACCACGCGACTCCTCAGCCTCACCATGCTCGAGATCACCCTCGGCAGCTTTGTGGTCACCACGGTTCTGTCCGTCGCCACCTATCTGGTCGTCGAACGCCCGGTCCAACGATGGTCCCGGGGCATCGCATGAGCGCGAACACCGAGTCGGGCCGCAACCGGCAGTGGTGGCAGGTCATCACCCTGCTCACGGTGCTTGGTCTGGCGGTTCGTGTGCTGTACATCCTGGTGTTTCGCCAGGACCCCTTTATCAACCAACTCCCAAACGGGCAGCTGTTCGAGACAACGGTGTGGGGCGATGGGCTGGTGTTTCACCTCCAGGCCAACATGCTCGCCGACGGCGAGGGTCTGATCTCGCCGTTGCCATTCGATCTTCAGGGCATCCGCCAGCAGTCGGCCGACCATCCGCCGGTCTACACCCTGTTTCTCACCTTCTTTTCCTTCCTCGGCGTGCGCAGCGAGCTGGGCCACATGTTGGTCAGCGCGCCACTAGGGGCGCTCACCACGGTGGTCTTTGGCCTCCTTGGCCGTCGGGTCGGCGGTTACACCGTCGGCATCATCGCCGCAGCATTCGGAGCACTCGACCCAAACATCTGGCCCTATCCGGGCTTCGTCCTGAGCGAGACGGTCACCATCCCCCTTGCTGGGTTGGTGGCCCTCTTCCTGTACCGGTGCTGGGACAACCCGAGCTTCAAGGAAGCCACCGGGCTCGGCATCGTGCTCGGTCTGGCGATCCTCGCCCGCGCCGAGCTGGCCATCGTCGCCGTCGTCGGTGTGGTGCCCTTCCTGATGTTGTTACCCAAGGCAACCCTGGCGCGACGAACCGCATTGCTGGCTCTGGCCGGCGTGGTATCGAGCATCCTCGTGCTGCCCTGGGTCGGCTACAACCTCAACCGGTTCGATGAGCCTGTGTACCTCTCGATCGGGCTCGACTACTCGTTGGTTCAGGGAAACTGCGACCAGAGCTACGATGACGACCTGCTGGGGTACTACTGGCTCGCCTGCCAGAGCGAAGCGCTCGAGGGTACCGGGCTCGACGTTGCCGACCAGGCCGTTGGATCCCTCCGTCTGCGCGAGGTCGCCCTCGACTACATCGCCGACAACCCAGGCCGGGCCACCGCGGCGGTGTTCGCGCGGGTTGGCCGCATCACCGGCGTGTTCCATCCGCTGCAGCAGGCCCGACTCAACTCGTTCATTGCCGGGCGGGAGCCGTGGGTCGCCAATTCGGCCGTTCTCACGTACTACCCCATGGCCATCCTCTCGATCTTTGGCGCATCGATACTTCGGCGCCGCGGCGTACCACTCCTGCCGCTCCTCGGCCTGGTGTTGACCTCGATCATCGCTGTGGCGATGACCCTGGCCGTCCTGCGATACCGAGCCTCAGCGCAACCGGTACTCGCAGTGCTGTCAGCCGTCGCGCTCAACCACATCTGGCAGTTCGGGCGTCGCGCCCTGGCCGAACGTGGCCCACCGCCACAATCCACGGCCCTGGTCGACCTCAGCGCGTCACCTGATGACCACACGCCGCCGAGTAGGTTGGTCGACCATGGGTAAGAGTCCGTCGACCATCATCGTGATACCCGCGTTCAATGAGAGCGACTCGCTACCCGGCGTGCTCGACAATCTCGCTCAGGTCGTGCCTGAATTCGACATCGTGGTGGTCGACGATGGCTCGTCGGACCGCACCTATGACCTGGCCGCAGCCGCCGGCGTCCACGCCCTCAAACTGCCGTTCAACCTCGGCATCGGCGGTGCACTTCGAGCCGGGTTCCGCTTCGCTGCCGAACAAGGCTACGAGCGCGGCGTCCAATTCGATGCCGACGGACAACATGACGCCAAGGAGATCTCGGTGCTTCTCGACGAGCTCGATCAGGGCGCCGATCTGGTCATCGGAAGCCGATTCGCCGGCCAGGGCGACTACGCGGTCGGCCGCACGCGTTCGGCCGGCATGGGTCTGCTGCGTCTCGCAGTACGGCTTCTCAGCGGCCGCCGCTTCAGTGACACCTCGTCGGGGTTTCGGGCGATGAGCGGGCAATTGCTTCGTCAGTTCGCCGTCGACTACCCCGTTGAGTACATGGACTCAACCGAAACGCTCATCAGCGCGTGTCGGATGGGCTTCGATGTCCGTGAGGTCCCGGTGACGATGCACGAACGGGCCGGGGGCCAACCCTCAAATCGGAACTTCCGCCTCTTCTACAACTACGCCCGCCTCCTGGTCGTGTTGGCCGCATCGGCCCGCTCGAAGCAGCCGGCCCTCCAGCCGATCGTGTCGCCCAGCACAATTCTTCCGACCAACAGTCCCGCCAGTACCCCAGCCAACACCGCTGCCAACACCACCGTCGCCGAGGTCCGCCCATGAGCACCGGAGCCCACCTTCTCCTGATCGCCATCACCGGCGGCACGATTCTCGCCATCTTGCGCCTGGTCCGACGCCAGGTGCTTCGGGCGAAGTACTCGTTGCTCTGGCTCACCGTTGGACTCGGGTTGCTGTTGGTCGCCGCCTGGCCCGCCGCCCTCGATCTGATCGCTGACAGCTTTGGCGTCAACTATCAGCCCGCCCTGTTCCTGATGCTGGCGGTTTCGTTCCTCCTCATCATGGCGGTTCACTTTTCGTTCGAACTTTCACGGCTTGAAAGCCGGGCTCGCACGCTGGCCGAAGAGGTCGCGTTGCTCAGGAACGAACTTCACCAGCGACCCGACGGCGGTTCGGACTCCTCAGCAGAACGTTCTGCGATGTCTCCCCACGACACGCTGTAGTCGTCATGCTCACCCCACGCCGCAAGACCACGACACCGTCGGTCAGCCTGAATCAGGATGACATCGCCAAGCTGGGCGACCTTGCTGCGTCGGCCAACATCTCCAGGATTCATATGCTCGCCTGGCGAGACCTGGCCGACGTCGAGGCTGGGGGCTCTGAGATCCACGCGGCGATGGTTGCGAAGCTTTGGGCCGAAGCCGGACTCGAGGTCACCATGCGCACGAGCTGGGCCCAGGGTTCGCCTACCGAGTCGCGCCGCGACGGCTACCGGGTCATTCGCAAAGCCGGTCGCTACATGGTGTTCCCTCGAGCGGTCGCGTCGGAGGTCGCGCAACGCCATGGCGAACGCGATGCCGTGGTCGAGATCTGGAATGGCGTGCCGTTCCTCACCCCACTGTGGACCCGCCAACCACGCATCGTGTTCCTGCATCACCATCACGACAAGATGTGGCCACTCGTGCTCGGTCCCAAGCTCGCTCGCCTCGGCACGACGCTCGAAACCCGCCTCGCCCCGCCGTTCTACCGCAACACTCCGATCGTGACGCTCTCGGAGTCCTCAAAGACCGAACTCATACAACACCTCGGATTCACTCAGGAGCAGTTGCACGTCGTGCCGCCTGGGGTCGACCCGAAGTTTGCACCCGGCGAGAAGAACCCAACCCCGCTCATTGTGGCGGTCGGTCGTCTCATGACGTCGAAGCGATTTGAGCTACTCATCGCCCTGGTCGACCGCCTTCGACCCACCCATCCCGACGTCGAGCTGGTCATCGTGGGCGAAGGGTACGAAC
>CAZGVQ010000284.1:0-5516 GCA_964529355.1 uncultured Acidimicrobiales bacterium | reverse complement strand
GCGTCCCGGCGCCGGTGGCCGCAGCATCGGAAGCACGGTCGAATGCGGGAAACTGAGAACGAACAAAGTCGAGATCGAGAGGCACGGCTACTTCCTAACGGAATCGGGACCGGGCCGGGTATTCGGTTGCCTTCAGCTCTTGTCGGCGCGTTCGATCATGAGCTTCTCGAACGCCATCTTCTTCAAGATGTCGCTGGCGCTGAAGCGTCCGATCGGGCCATTGGAATACACCGCAGCGCTGACGTTGCCTTCGGGATCGAGCATGAACCCGGTGGCGTGCAGGAACACGCGGTCGCCCTCTTGGATCATGGCACCCGTGGCCTCGGCCACCGCATGGGCGTCGACGCTGTGCAGCATGTTGACGTAGCCGATACGCATACCGTCTTTGAGCGCTTTGGTGGTTTCGGCGTCGTCGACCGATGCCGAGTATACGGTGATACCAGCCTCGCGAAGCACGAGGACATTGGTGTCGAAGTCAACCAACTGTTGACGGCAGTACGGTCACCAATCGCCCCGGTAGAACAACACAACCGACCAGGAGCCAGCGGCTGCGGCAGGAAGTGTTACGGCCTCGCCATCGAGATTGGTGGCTGAGATCTCTGGGAATGCATCGCCTGTTTTGAGAACCATTCACCGACTCTTTCAGTTGCCGAGTGGCGATGCCACAGCGAGGTGCCCAGGAATCATTGATTGCGGACCAACCGCCCTGGTCGGACGCCGAGGTCGGTGTCGTTTGCCCGGGTTTGTACCCCGTTGAGGAACGTGGCCACGTACCCTTTCACCGGTTGCAACAGACGCCGACCTCCAGCGGGAAGGTCGTCGTGGGCCTGCGGCGCGTGTACTTCGAGGTTGTCCATATCGATGATGTTGATGTCGGCTCGGAAGCCCTCGGCCAGCAGGCCCCGGTCGTGGAAGCCATACAGTTCAGCGTTGCGGCGGGTCTGCTTTGCCACCACGAACTCGACCGGAATCTTCTCACCGCGGGTGCGGTCGCGCGTCCAGTGGGTGAGTTGGGTCGTGGGCATGGTGCCATCGCAGATCAGCTTGACGTGGGCACCTGCATCGGCGAGCCCGGTGATGGTGTGCGGGTTGGACAACATCTCGTGCAACGCGTCGAGGTTGCCATCGACGTAGCCGGCGCCGAGCAATGCGGTGAGGTTCGAGCCGTCGCCCTCGCAGAGGAAGTCATAGGTGGCCTCTTCGGGGCTGAGCCCTTGCGCCTTGGCGATGGCCATCATGGTGGATTCGGGACCTGGCTCGTAGTCGACCGCCCCTTTGGGCAGGGCGTACTGAATAGGGATGCTGCGATGAAGACCCTGGTACAGCGCCTCCATGGAGCCGGGATTGTCGGGCGGCACATCGTCGTCGGTGAGAATGCGCTTCTTGCGCTCGGGATCGCGCATCGCCGCAGCCAACTCGCTGGTCGGGAGGTGCGCGATTTCAAGGAAGCTGCTGCGACGCATGAACGCGTGATAGCCCGAGAGCCCGGTGAGCAGACCAATGGGGCGCGACGCCACCTGAGGAAACAGCAGGCCGCTGCTCCGGCCGGGCGTTTCGTTGTGGGCGGCCGCGAAGGAGAGCACGGCCTTCCAGTCGGTGGGACGGTCCGGGTTCTGCACAGTGGTGAAGGTGATGTTCTGGCCGCTTGCTTCGGCCAGCTCGGCGAGCATCGCCAGCTCTTCTTCTTGGGTGAACCGTTCGCCGCCGAGGCTCTCCATGTCGCCAATTGATGATGACGTGATCGCTTCGAGGACTGCGCCCCCACCGTCGGCGATGCCGAGGGCGATCTCGCGGAGCTCGTCGATCGACGCATAGGTGCCGGGTACGGCCTCGCCATCGAGGGATCGGTGGAAGATGGTGCGCGATGTCGAAACGCCAACCGCGCCCGCGGCTACGGCTTCGGCGGTGAGCTTTCGCATGGCGGCGATGTCGTCGGCGGTGGCGTCTTCGTTGTTCACGCCTCGCTCGCGCATGACGTGAAAGCGAAGCGCGCCGTGGGCCAGCTGTGCCGCGATATCGACGGCGTAGTTTCTATCGGCCAGAAAGTCGAGGTATTCGGGAAAGCTCTCCCATGCGCCCCACGGCACGCCCTCGTGCAGCGCGCTGCCGGGGATGTCCTCGACTCCTTCCATCAGCTCGATCAACGTCTGCTGTTCGCCGGGAGGACATGGTGCGAACCCGACCCCGCAGTTGCCCATGACGAGGGTGGTCACCCCGTTGCTGAACGACGGATCGAGGGTGTCATCCCAGGCGGCCTGGCCATCGAAATGGGTGTGCACGTCGACCCAACCCGGGGTGACAAGGGCGCCGTCGGCATCGACGGTTTGCTTGCCGGTGAGAACCCCACCGACGGCGGCGATTTTGCCATCGGTGATGCCGATGTCTCCCGAGAAGGCGTCGGCACCGCTGCCATCAACGATGGTGCCGCCAGAGATGACCGTGTCGAAGTTGGAGCTGCTCATGGCTCGGAGCGTACCCAAAGGGTGGTGCGCGCCTGCAATGGACGCGGCTGCCTACGCTTGCCAAGTGACTCCCGGCAAGCCGCTTCTCGTCTTTTCGATCAATCCCGGTCGGTCGGGGTCGGCGTACCTTCAGGCCCTGCTGGCTACCGCCGTTGGTGCGGTTGGGGCCCATGAAGACCCTCCGACCATGGTGGGGGAGTACCTGTTCGCCGTCGAGCAGCAGCCTCGGGCGGCGAGTCGTGATGAGCGCCAAACGAAGGTCGAAGCGATCGAGGCGGCGATGGAGTTGACCCCGGGAGCAGCGGCGTACATCGACACGACCAACATGTTCGTGAAGACATTCGCCGACGTGGTGATTGACGCATTCGGCGCGGACCGGGTCGGCGTGATTCATCTGCGCCGCAACACACTGGATGTCGCGAGGAGCTTTCGCGAGCTGGGCTGCTACACACCGACCAATACCGTGTCGCGGCCCTGGATGTTTGACCCCCTCTCGCCACAGTCGCTCGCCGCGACGTATCACCGGGTCGATCGCGACGACCCGACCGAACTGATCGTGGGATACCTCGTCGAGACCGAGCTCCAGGGTCGTCGGTTCGCACAGGAGAACCCCGAGACCGCGGTGCACGACGTCCATCTCGACCAACTGCAAACCTCCGAGCAGGTACATGCGCTCTTTCGCAAACTCGGCCTTTCAGCGACCGAGGAAACAGCGCTGGTTGTTGGTCGGCGTCTCAACGCCAAGCAAGAGCCCAAGGCTGCGGCAGCCATCCGGGCCGAGGGCGACTTTTCCGAGAAGGTGAGCACTGTTCTTCAACGGTTTGTCGAAGCCGGCGCGCCGATCGACGCCATGCTCAACCCCTGACACCGACGCACGCCACTAGGTTCACCCCGTGGATCACCTGCAACGTCACACCCATACCGAGTCGTTTCGGTACCTCGCGGAGACCCAGGCAACCGTCCGCGTGCTGTCGCGGCTCGAGAGGCCGCGTGTTCTCGTGTTCGGATGCTCGATTGGCGATGAGGTACTTCCGTTGGCTGCCGCCCGACCCGATGCCAACATCCTGGCGGTCGACATCAACGCCGATGCTCTCGCCGCCGCAACCACCCTCTTGGCGCCCTTTTCGAATGTGCATGTCGCCATGTCGGACTGGCAGACAATCGCCGAGTTCGGCCCGTTTGATGCCGTACTGGCGAACTCGGTGCTGTGCCGTCACCCGGAGGGGTTGACGGCATCGGTGCTCGACGCGTTGCCGTTCGCACAATGGGATGAACTCGTCGCGGGCTTGGTGGAGAACCTCGCGGCCGATGGGTTGCTTCAGGTCGTGAACTCGAATTACCGGATCACGTTGGCGTCAGCCGCCGAGCGGCTGGAACCGATCGAGCTACCGGGCGTCCAGCATTCGGGGTTCGTGCCGCGATTTCTCCGGTCGGGACACAAGGCCATCCACATCGAGCGTCGCCGACTCGACGACGGTCTCGACTTCTGGCTTGCCCCTTCTGCCGATATCGACCTTCGAACCGAACTCGCGCCGATGCTCTATTGCCGTCGCGGAAACGAGCTGGAGGCGATCGTCAATCTGGTGGGTGCTCCGTTCCGTGCGTTGCGTGCGGTTGGCCCGGTGGCGAGTCGTCGACATGAGCCCGACGGCGACGGCCCGGACGGAACTGTGGCGTGCACGATGGAACGACGGTTCTCGGCCCAGGGTTCCCCCGAAGTTTCCGATGCGCAGTACTTCGCTGATGAGCTGTTGGTGAACGGAGTCTCCATTGGGACCCGGTTGACACCGCTCCGAGCGCCCGGCACCGATTGATACCGAAGGCTCTACAGTCCTGCCCACTGCAAGAGCCACAACGTGACCATTCCGACCACCAGGCCGACCGCCATATTGCGCGTCTTTCCTACCGCTGCGGCGGCGAGGACGATAGCGAGGACCTCAGGAGTCGGTGGCGCAAGGCTGGCCAGCCCATCGTCGCCCAGAACTGCCGGAACCGTGATGGCCGCAAAGGTGGCCGGGGCAACGTAGTTCAGCGACTTCTGGATGTTGTCGGGTAGCTCGATGCGGTCGCCGAAGAGAACGAAACTGGCCCGGCTGAAGTAGGTGACCAGGCCACACCCGATGAAGATCAGCCACGCGTTCATGACGCGACTCCGTCGTTCCCGATGTCGTTCACGTTGTCGAGCCGTGCCTCGGCGATGGTGCCAGCCAACATGCCCAGCACGATCGCCAGGAGGAGTCCGAGTCCTTGGGGAAAGTCGCGTGCGGCGAAGGCGACGACGCCCCCGATGATGGCCGCGATAACCCCAGGCCGGTTTCGGATCGACAACATCATGAGACCCATGAACAAAATCGGCACACTGAAGGTGAGCGACCACTCCTCGGGGATCACATTGCCCAACAGCACCCCGAGTCCGGTGGTGATCTGCCAGACGCTCCAGAACACCAGCCCGGTGCCCAGGAAGAACCACATCCGGTCGCGCAACGTGGTGTCCTCGGTGCGCATTTCGGCGAGCGCGAACGACTGGTCGATCAACACATAGCTGCCGAGAATGCGAAACCAACGCGGCGCGCCAGCGAACCCTGGCTTCAGCGCAGCCGAGTAGATGATGTGGCGCGAGTTGATGAGAAAGACCGTAAAGATCACGACCAGCGCCGACGCACTGTCGGCCAGCAACTCGATGGCCGCAAGCTGGGATGATCCGGCGAAGACGATCCACGATGACGACCAGCCCGCCAGGTTGTCGATGTTGGCCGTGTCGCCGACGAGGAAGCCGACGATGAACCCGAAGGGCATCGCGGGCGCTACCAACGGGATCGACGACACCATCCCCTGAAGAAACTGCTGCTTGTGGAACGACACGTCAGCGGGCTGCTGCGCTGCCGGTTCGATCGACGGTTCAGACAAGCTCAGCCCGATCAGACCTGGTGGTTGTCGGCGATGAGGCTGAGGATCTCGAACATCACAGCCATGGCCCGGTAGCTGGTGATCTGGTTGGGCGAGTCGACGGTGGGCATGAGACACACCACATCGCCACCGATGATGTTCTTGCCC
>CAZGVQ010000283.1:0-5519 GCA_964529355.1 uncultured Acidimicrobiales bacterium | reverse complement strand
GGATCGGGAGACTATGAGGTCGCCGACGTGTTCGTGCCCGAAGGGCGTTGGGTCGACCTGAACAACCGGAACTTGGTGCGTCCGAACAGCTTGTCGAAGTTCAGCTTTTTCGGACTCCTGGCGTGCGGCGTCGCCTCCTGCGCAGTCGGAATCGGCCGCCGCTCCATCGACGAGCTCATCGCGCTGGCCGATGGGAAGAAGCCGCAGGGAAGTGCAAGGACGCTCGCCGAACGGGTCCCGGTTCAAGCCGACGTGGCCGTCGCAGAAGCAAAGCTTGAGTCGGCATGGGCATTCATGCGCGAGGCGGTAGGTGACTCATGGGAAGCGGCGGAGGCCGGCAACTCGCCAACCGACGCGCAAAAGCGACAGCTTCGCCTGAGCGCGACCCATGCCACGCAGTCGGCGGCCGAGGTGGCCGAGCTGATGTACAAGGCCGGAGGCGGCGCTGCGGTGTATAAGACCAGCCCGCTGCAACGAGCGTTCCGCGACGCGTTTGTCGCAACTCAGCACGCGATGGTCGCACCCCGGACGTTCGAAACTCACGGCCGGATGAGCTTGGGACTCGAGACGGACACGAGGATGTTGTGATGAACCTGACCACCGAAGCCGATCCGGCCAAGCAGCGAGAGATTCTCCGTTCGTGGCTCGCCGATCACCCGGAGCCAACCCCACAGCAGCTTGCCGACGCCGGCCTGGTGGCTCCGCACTGGCCCACTCCATGGGGCCTCGACGCCGACCCGTACCTCCAGATCCTCATTGCCGAGGAGCTCGACGCGGCGGGCGTGACGATGACCACCGACCAGTTCGGGGTCGGCTGGGCGGGCCCGACGATCATCGCCGGGGGTACCGACGAGCAACAACAGCGATGGATCCCCGGAATCCTCAACGGGAGCGAGCCATGGTGCCAGCTCTTCAGCGAACCCGACTCGGGGAGCGATCTTGCCTCGCTTCGCACCGTTGCCGTGCGCGACGGCGATCACTACGTCATCAACGGTCAGAAGATCTGGTCGACGTACGCCAACAAGGCCCAGTGGGCGATCCTCATCGCCCGCACCGACAATGAGGCACCGAAACACCGCGGCATCTCGTACTTCATCCTCGATATGGCGACTCCCGGCATCGAAGTGCGCAAGATCATCGAGATGACCGGCGGCAATCACTTCAACGAGACGTTCCTCGACGAGGTTCGGATCCCGGTCGAGAACCGCATCGGCGAAGAAGGCGACGGCTGGCGACTCGCCACGGTGACGCTCGGCAACGAACGGGTGTCGCTCAGCGAAGGCGGCGTCATCTGGGGCAAAGGCCCGACGTTCGAGGAATGTATGGCCGAGATGAAGCGTCGGGGCGCAGGCGATGACCCGATCACCCGCCAACGAGCAGCCAACGTCTACATCGAGGGCTTCATCAATGAGCTTCTGACGCAGAAGATCATTGACGCGATCATGCGGGGCGACGACCCCTCTCCTTTCGCGTCTATTCGTAAGGCGAAGGTCGACATCAACAACCAGAACATTCTCGAACTGCTCGTCGACCTTTTGGGGCCCGACGGCATGCTCGGGCTACAAAGTGAAGAGTCCGAGGAAACCGACCCGTGGCATTGGGCGTTTCTTTTCAGCCGCGCACTCACCATTGGTGGCGGCACGTCAGAAATCCAACGAAACATCATCGGCGAGCGACTTCTCGGCTTACCCCGCGAACCAAAGCCCCAAACCGAAAGAACCTCATGAACATCGACGATTTCGAACTCATCACCTTCGAGCGGTTGGAAGGCCATGTCCTCAAGGTCACCATCGATCGGCCCGGAAGTGACTTCAACGCCGTCAACGATCAACTCCACCGCGAGCTCACTCACCTCATGGCGGTGCTCAAAGAGGAACGCGAAGCGCGATGCATCGTGCTCACCGGCTCGGGCAGAGCGTTTTCGGCGGGTGGCGACTACGACTGGTTTCCCACGCTTCAGGAGCCTGGACGCCTCGAGCCGCTACGTCAGGAAGCAAAGAACCTCATTTGGGACATGCTCGACATTCAGATTCCCATCGTCGCCGCGATCAACGGTCACGCCATGGGGCTAGGAGCGTCGATCGGGCTCCTGTGCGACATCATCTTTGTGGCTGAGTCAGCCAAGATCGGTGATCCTCACGTGAGCGTTGGCATCGTTGCCGGTGACGGTGGCACGGTGATCTGGCCGCTGGCAATCGGTCCGGCGCTCGCGAAGCAGTACCTGTTTACCGGAGACCCCATCGATGCCCAGGAGGCTCACCGGGTTGGCCTCATCAACTTCGTTACGCCTAACGACGAGTGCGTCGACCAGGCAGTGGCATATGCGACCCGCGTTGCTGCCAAGGCACCAATGGCCGTGCAGTTCACGAAGGTGGCAGTGAACAAGTTGCTCAAGGACGCCGCAAATGCCGCGTTCGACGTGGCAACCGCGCTCGAAATGCTCACGTTCAAGAGCGACGATCATGCTGAGGCACTCGCCGCGATAGCGGAGAAGCGCGACCCGGTGTTCGAAAACCGATAGCAACATGAGTCAACGTGCGTTGAAGGTCGGAATCACCCCTCCATGGAATCTCGCATCGCTGTCACCCGACGAGCAACGACGCAGCATGGGTGCAATCGCTGATGCTGGGATAGACCACGTTTTCACCGCAGATCATGTGAGCTTTCATGATGGCTCGGGGATCGACGGACCCGTGCGACTGGCGGCACTTGGCGCAATGGAGCCTCGGCTCGACCTCTACCTTGGCGTGTACCTCCTTGCTCTTCGGCACCCGATGGTGGCAGCCCGCCAGATCGCAACGCTCATCGAATTGGCACCGGGACGTCTTACGGTTGGAGTGGGTGTCGGTGGGGAAGACCGACACGAGATTGAGGTCTGTGGGATCGACCCGCGAACCCGTGGCCGTCGAACCGATGCCGCGCTGGTCGCATTGCGGCGCCTACTCGATGGACACCCGGTTGACGGAGATGGAGAGTTTTTCGACTTTCAGGATGGTCGGATTCTCCCAACACCCGCGTCGAGGGTGCCACTGGTCGTTGGTGGCCGATCGGACGCGGCCCTCGAACGCGCCGGTCGATTCGGAGACGGATGGCTTGCCGCCTGGTGCTCACCTCGACGCTTTCGCCAGGCAATCTCACTCATCGAAGCGGCTGGCGCCGAGCGGTCGGTCGATTGGCAGCACGGAGTCCAACTCTGGGTGGGCGTAGGCGAGACCCCCGAAGATGGGACAGCCTACGTAGCATCGGGTATGTCGAAGTTCTACAACCTCGACTTCGCTCCGTTCGCGAAATATACGCCCACCGGAACCGCCCAACAGATCGCCGATTTTCTCCACCCCTATGTCGAAGCTGGCGCAACGACACTCAACCTGACCCCGTGCGGTGCTGACCACGCAATCGAGGTCGAGACGGTTGCCGAGGTAAAACGACTCCTGAGCTAGCCCGAGGCAGCTCACCAGTAGATCACCAACTACCGAAAGCCCATCACTATGCAGCTCTATGACGCCATGAGTACCTTGCGAGCAGTTCGGCGCCTCAAGCCCGACCCGATTCCAGACGACGTACTCGGACGGGTGCTCCAAGCTGCTTGCTGGGCGCCGACCGGTGGCAACATGCAGCCATGGAAAGTCGTGGTCGTCACCGACCCAGCCAAGAAGGCTGGGCTGAGCGAGATTTATCACCCGCTTTGGCACCGGTACCGAGAGAGTTATCTGAAGCGGCTCGAGAACGAACCCGAGAGCGCGGCCGCGGGCGGTCGCCGAACCGTCAAAGCAGGCGACTACCTCGCCGACAACTTGCATGAGGCCCCAGCAATTCTCGTGTTTTGCGCCAACCCGGCCGCTATGGCGATCACCGACGCAAAGCTCGACCGAATAAGTATGGTCGGCGGCGGATCGGTCTATCCGTCGGTGCAGAACACCATGCTCGCGTGCGTAGCCGAGGGCCTCGGTTGCACGCTCACCACGCTGCACTGTTTCAGCGAACCAGACGTGAAAGAGCTCCTCGAGATCCCTGATTCCTGGGCAACCGTGGCGCTCGTGCCGATCGGGTATCCCGTCGGGCGTGGCCATGGTCCAATCACCCGAAAAGGTGCCGACGTGATGGCGGCCCACAACACGTTCGACTCAGCCTGGAGCTAACCACGATCGGGGCGAGGGGTAATATCTCGCGCGTCGTGCAGATGGCATCCAGTTGAGAAAGTGTGGGGCATGAAGGCACTCAAATTGTTGCTAGCGGTCGCTTTTGGGATGGTGATTGCTGCCCCCAGCGCCACAGCGACAGCACAGGAAACCTTTGTCACGCTCGAAGAGGCCGATGGTCCGGACGACGCGTGCGACCTGCGAGTCAACTCTGGCGGCCCATTTGAAGTCACGATCGACGGTGGTCCGCTCGCGATACAAGACGCCGGATCTGTGGTTCCGGTGCCCCAGGGTTCTTCGGTTCACTACCTGCCGCAGGAGCGAACCTTTGGGAGTACGGCAACCGGCGTAATCGCTACATGTGAGGTCTTCGTTGGACAAGAGTCGCCGTCGGCATCGGAGGACACAAGCAGCGGCGGCGTCGGAGTGCCGGTGATTGCGGGCGCGGGCGTTGCCATTCTTGTTCTTGCCGGGGTGGCCTGGAAGCTCCGATCGACTCGTCTGAGCTCTCAGTGACCAGTCGGCCGTAGGGGTTCGGTCTGCGCCGTTTTGGCTGGGGCCGCGCTACGCTTACCTATGAGGACGCTGGCGGCGGGACGCAGTCCAGCTGTTCCAACATGCGGCCCGGTGACTTATTGCTGGGTTTGTTGGTTGGGTGACGGGATAGCCGAATAGGGCTACCCCGTCACCTTCCTTGGCATTCGAACGAACGGTTGGTATCGCTACCTGGGAAGAGGCAGCAATAGCTACCGTTCGTTCAGATGTGCTGGAAAGAGTAGGGGTGTAGCGGGCATCGCGAAACGAGCAAGCGTTGAATGCCCCAAATCAGGTGTGGTGGACCGTCTTGTCCCGACGGTTACCTCACGGCACAGCGTTTCGTTCGCAGCACGCCCGGCCGGTTGCTACAGATTGGCGGCTTTAGCACCGATACCAATATTGGGTTCTGAAATATTGGCGGCAATAGGACTGAGTAAATGGCGGAACATGAGGACGCTCCCTTTCGGTGTGCACCACCGGTCGAGGCACGATCAACGACCAACGAAATCGGCTATCGGTGCGCAGCGCACATCGATGATTCCCACCGCTTCCGGCCTGCGAGGCACGACCGCTGCCCGGGATGGTGGCGCTCATTGGAATCACATGGCTGGTGTTGCGGCTGCGCGTGCCACGAAGTGCTACAACGCTGGCCGGGATGGGAAGAACACCAGGGACTGCCCCTTTAGCTGTTCGCCCGCCAACCGGTGCCGAACACTCACAAAGCAAAGAACCCTGACCTAGCTTCGCTAGATCAGGGTTCCCATATGCATTACTTGGTACACCTGATGGAACTGTTTGGAAACCCTGATTTCAGACGGCTGGTAGCAGAGGTTTCGAGGGGTG
>CAZGVQ010000282.1:0-5549 GCA_964529355.1 uncultured Acidimicrobiales bacterium | reverse complement strand
CGACGAAGACACCAACGCCCCCATCCCACAGGCCGGTCTTCTGGGGAAAGACTCGGACCTCGACTCGAGCCCGACGATCGATTCGTTCACCCAGCCCGCCAACGGAACCGTCACCACCGGACTCACGGGCGACTACGTCTACACGCCGAAGGCAAACTTCCACGGCACCGACACCTTCACCTACACGATCACCGACGGCACCGCATTCGCCACCGCAACCGTCACCATCACCGTCACACCGGTCAACGACCTTCCGATCGCCGCCGCCGACGCGGCGTCGATCGACGAGGACAACACGCTTCCGTTCTCCGACGCCGACATCCTCGCGAACGACGTCGACGTTGAGTCGCTTCTCAGCATTACGAGCCTCTCGCAACCGGCGAACGGCTCGGTCACCACCAGTCCTACCGGCGACCGCTTCTATACGCCGAACGCGAACTTCCACGGCACCGACACCTTCACCTACACCGTCACCGACGGCGCGGCGTCCAGCACCGCAACCGTCACCATCACCGTCAGACCGGTCAACGACGACCCGATCGCCAACGACGATGCGGTTGCGACCAGCGAAGACCAGGCGATCTCCATCGCGGCATCAAGCCTGGCCACAAACGACATCGACGTCGATTCCAGTCCGACGATCGATTCGTTCACCCAGCCCGCCAACGGAACACTCACCACCAACATCACCGGCGACTACGTCTACACGCCCGACACCAACTTCAACGGCACCGACACCTTCACCTACACCATCACCGACGGCACCACCACCGACACCGCAACCGTCACCATCACCATCACACCGGTCAACGACGACCCGGTCGCCAACGACGATGCGGTTGCGACCAGCGAGGATTCCACAGCCCTCATTTCCCCGACCGACCTCCTGGCCAACGACACCGATGTCGAATCGACCCCCACCATCGACTCGTTCGTCCAGCCCGCCAACGGAACACTCACCACCAACATCACCGGCGACTACGTCTACACGCCCGACACCAACTTCAACGGCACTGACACCTTCGCCTACACCATCACCGACGGCACGGCATTCGACACCACAACGGTCACCGTCACCGTCGGAGCCGTCAACGACCTCCCGGAAGCCGACGACGATTTCGCTGCCACGTCTGAAGATCAGCCGGTGACGATAGCCACCGCCAGCCTCCTGGCCAACGACACCGATACCGAATCGGTGGTCACGTTCCTCAACACCACGCAACCGGGCGACGGCGTACTTTCAACCGATGCCGCTGGCGACCTGGTGTACACCCCCGATGCGAACTTCAACGGCACCGACACCTTCACCTACAGCATCACCGACGGCACGGCATTCGACACCGCAACCGTCACCATTACCGTCACCGCCATCAACGACCTTCCGGTGGCCAATGACGACGGAGTCACGACGATCGAGGACACAGCGGTCACCGTGCTCATCGCCGACTTGTTGCTCAACGACTCCGATGTCGAATCGACCCCGACCATCCAGAGCCACACACAGCCCGCAGATGGCGCGATAACCGTCGACAGTTCGGGCGATTTCACCTACACCCCGGACCCCAACTTCGACGGCACCGACACCTTCACCTACACGATCACCGACGGCACCGCGACCGACACGGCAACCGTCACCATCGTCGTCACACCGGTCAACGACCGCCCTGAAGGCGAGGACGACCTGGGTTGGAGCGTGCAGCAACGCACGACACTTTCCATTCTGATCTCGGACCTCCTGGCCAACGACGACGATCCAGAAGGTGAACCGCTCACCATTGGAACCCTCCTCGGTTCACCGGACGGCACCACCAACTTCTCCGCCGATGGCTTGTCGGTCGAGTTCACGAGCGATGTCGAGTTCGCGGGCCGCACCATCTTCGCCTACCAGGTCTGTGACCCACAGGGACTCTGTGACCTCTCGAACACGCAGGTCGAGATCAACGTCGGAAACGTAAACGACCCGCCTGTGGCGATGCTCGACGAGCTGCCCACCGTGAACGAAGACCAGTCGCTGACCTTTACCGCGGCAGACCTCCTGGCCAACGACGACGACCCCGATCTCGTGCACGGCTCCGAATCTCTGGCAGTGACCATCGACTTCGCGTCGGTTCAGAATGGAACGATTACGTCGCTGGGCGCCGATACGTACCGCTACCAGCCCAACCCGAACTACTTCGGTATCGACGACTTCTCGTACCTGGTGACCGATGCCGCCGGAGCGACGTCAAACACGGGACAGGTCAAGGTCCCGGTTCTCAAAGTCACCGAAGCGCCCGTGGCTGTCGATGACGGAAGCAATACGTCGCAGCTTGTCACCGTCGAGGTCGGCACCACGGTGACCCTCCCCGATCTTTTGGCCAACGACACCGACGACGACGATGCCCCGTCGGCACTCATCCTGAACGTTCCGTCCCAGAGCGCCCTCGGCGCATCGCTGTCGGTCAACACTGCCAGTCGAGTGGTCTACCAGGCGCCAACCGGCGCGATCGGCGCCGACACCTTTACCTACACCGTCACCGACTCCGATGGCCTCACCTCTGCCCCGGCGACGGTTCACGTCGAGCTGAAAAACGACCTCAACCAGGCGCCGTCGGGCTCGCCGGACGTCGCGACCACCCTCGAAGATCAGCCGGTCACCCTCAACTGGAACGGCCTGAGCGGCCTGTTGACCAACGATACCGACCCCGACCTCGCCTTCGGCGATACGCTCGCCATTGCGTCAGCCAGCGCCCCCAACGGGGGAACGGTGTCGGTCGATGCTGCAGCCGAGACCGTCACGTACACGCCTGCTCTGAACTTCACCGGCCCCGTCGTGTTCACCTACATCGTCTGCGACGCCAGCAATGCCTGTTCGCTGCCCACCAATGTCGAAGTGACCGTCACCGACACGCCGGACAACCCAATCGCCAACGACGACGAGTATGTCCCCGGCGGCCGCTTCGAGACATTCCAGGGCACCGACCTGACCGTGTCGGTCATCGAGGTGCGAACCAACGACTTCAATCCAGACGACCCCACCAACGCCAACGGCGGCGCACTCACCTATACGTTGATTCCCGACTCCACCGGCACTGCCCCAACCACGGTTCTGACGACCAACGGCTCTTTGGTGACGCAGAGTTCCCCCAACGCCGGGTTTGTCGTGTCGCCCATCAGCACCTACCACGGCGAGGACAGCTTCGACTATCAGGTCTGCAACCTGGCCGGCCTCTGCGACACCGCCACGGTCACCATCAACGTCGCCGACCTCAACCACAACCCGTCGATAAGCATCTCGGTGCCGCATAACGTCTTCGCTCCCTTCACCGGCGCCGAGGACACCGACTGGGTCGATATCGAACCCGTCGTGACCGACAACATCGACGCCCAAACCGGCGATGTTCACACCTGGTCGATCGCCAACGGCGTTCTGCCAGACGGACTCAATCTCAACGCGGCTACCGGCGTCATCTCCGGCCGTCCGGCAATCGGATCGAGCGGCAACTACCCAATAACGCTCCTCGTCGATGACCAATCGACGGTCAGCCCGGGCGCGCTGACCGGACAAATCAACCTGATCATCGAAATCGTCGACTGGGAACTCTCGGAACTCCATGGCGACTGGCTGATCAGCGAAGTCCGCTACCGAGAGACGGCCGACAACTTCGCAGAGACCCTGCGGGAGAACTGGGAAGACGGCACCGCCGATAGCGTGGGCGTCCTCGATGAATTCATCGAGATTGTCAACATCTCGGGCGGCCCGCTCGACCTCGACGGGCTTCGGCTCAGCGACATCAACCCCAAGCAGCTCGACTCGAGCGGCAACCCGGTCCTCGACAGGTTCACGGTACTCAATAACGACACGGGTGCGACCGCTACCGCGTCCCAATCCTTCGATGTCCAGTTCGGCCCGGCAATCATTCCTGATGGCGGTCACCTGGTCGTGTGGCTGTCCGCAAACGGACCCTATGTCGAGCAAGCTACTGTCGACAACGATCCAACCCAGCCGCTGTTTGCATACGGGGTCTCGCCAGGGCCACGGCGTCCTGGGCCCCATCAGGTCTGCATCTGTCAACGAAGCCCGCTTCTTGGAAATGCTGGCGATGAGGTGTTCCTCATCGACGCCAGTGGTCGCCTCGTCGACTTTGTCGCCTGGACCGATACCACCAACAGCGCTCAACAAATCTCGGAATACCCGCTGGGTCTCGCACCGAGTCTCACGCCCGTGACCATCGGTTCCATCAGCGAGGGCGTCTCGATCAGCCTCGCCAACTACAACCCTGCGCCCGGCCTCGTCTTCTCCGATCCGAACTGCTGGGAACGCACGACATCCGGCGACGCCACCTGTAACGGCGCACAGCCAACCGATTCCTATGCGAACCCGGGCGACGGCGAGGAATCCTACGGCCAGCCCAACTACCCCGGCGCTCCCTAGGAGCCGGGGTAGTCCTGCTTGAGTTGAGCGCGAATATGCCGAAAAGGCACTGGTGAAGACCGAGTCCCACACCACCGGCCACCCCGGCAAACCCCGCAAAGGTGACGGAACTGACCACGAGGCTGAGTATCAGGCCGCGGTACTCCGTATTGCCGAGCGTCGCGAGCGCGATGCGGCGACCACCGCAGCCGCGAAGGGCCTGTGGCTCAGCCATCACCAACCAGAGCAGTTTGACCGGTGTGTGCAGTTGGGCGGCCGTCATGTCTGTCGCCGATGCCTGGCCCTTCACCCGCTGTCGATCGTGATCGCGGTTGTCTCGGCGCTCGGCTACGCACCGTGGCCGACCTCCTGGGACCCGGCAGCCATCTGGGTCCTCTCGCTTCCGGCGACGCTTGACTTTCTGGCCGAACAGCTCGACCTCGCTGCCTACAACGCAAAGCGCCAGGTTGCCGCCACACTGGTAACCGCCTTCGCCTTCGGCCGGGCTCTTGGCTACGAACTGGCCGACTCCTGGTCGAGTGAGTTCTGGGGACCTCTGGCCGTCTTCGGCGGGATCTGGTTCGCAGCGGCCTACATCGCTCACCAGCGCCGAGAAGCCGGGATCGGTCCAGCCCAGTCGTCGAGCTGACCTTGTCGAGCGGGCGCTAGCGGCCCAGATCGAGCGCCGCGAGTTCTGCGGCGGCCCACTGCGAGAACAGCGTCGCGCCCTCAGGAGTCAGGTGCGACTCGTCGATGAACAGTGAGTTGTCGCGAAACTCAAGTGATTCGTTCACCAGGTACGTGGCGCCGGCGCCTTCAGCAGCGTCGCGGATGATGCCTGATGCCTCCTCGAAGGAGACGCCGTCCGAGCTGGTGATGTTGTCGTGGAACCGTTGAGGCATGGGGAATTCCAGAACCACCACATCGATGCCCGCCTCGGTAAGTTGTTCAACCGCCGAGGCCAGATCGTTCGACGTATTCTCGTGATGGATGAGCGCCTTCTTATCGGGGTTCAACAGGAAGGTCTCCTGGTCGATGTCGTTGAACCGCAGAACCTCCCAGAAGCCATCGGTCGAGCGGATGTTGATATCCCAGAATCCGACGATCTCTTCCTGATCCCAGAACACCCGCCAGTTCTGCGGCTCAGCCAGGAACC
>CAZGVQ010000281.1:0-5549 GCA_964529355.1 uncultured Acidimicrobiales bacterium | reverse complement strand
GTGCCCAGATCGGCGTGGGAGTCACGCTACTCCCCTATGTACGTATCGGAGCCGGCTCGATTATCGGGTCCGGTTCGGTCGTCAGTCGCGATATCCCGCCGGGCGTCGTAGCCTTTGGCAACCCGGCTCGCGTCAACCGCAAGGTCGAAGAGCTTCCTCCGGTCGCCGACCGAGACACCGACCACCCGCTGCGCTGAATCTCTAGCGTCAACGGGTGTAGCTGGACCTGATTGCTTGGCCGACCGGGGTCGGCTCGTACTGGTCGTTGGCGAGCAGTCCGGGAGTGGTTCCACAGGCATCCCAGGTGTTCCAACCGGAAACAAACACCGACACGCCACCACTCGCCAGCCGCTCCAGCGCCGCTTCATAGTCCTCGGCTGAACAGTTGGCGGTACCGAGCTCGATTGCGAGCGTCGGCATGAGGGCGTCAGCGTTGTCGACCGAGGCAGCCTCGGCAGCGGCCGACCAGCAGTCGAGTCCGGTGCAGCCGGCGTTGATGGCATCGCGCGATCCGTCAACCGCCTTGAAGCCGACGATGAGCTGGTCGAGCGGGTCGACGAACGCCAGGTCCTCAGCGAAGGAAACGTCGAGGCCCGGGGCGGGCGCCGTGAGAACTAGGGGCTGGCGGCCACCGGCTCGACGAATCGTGTCGATAAGTCCCTGGAAGCCGATGTAGTCGGTGCCGTCGATCGAGCAACCCTGTGAGATGCAGGCGCCCTCGCTCGAGTCGGGGGACGCAAACAACTCGAAGACAAGACCGTCGCGATCTCCAACCTCGGCAACCACCGATTCCCAGAACCGGGTGGAGAACTCGGCGGTCGGCAAGATTCCCTGCCCAGATGGATCGGCTCCCGTGCCGGACCAGTCGAGGCTCAGTACCACCGCGTGCCCCTGGCTACGCAGCACATCGACGTAGTCGACGATGCCGGTGCGGTAATTCTGGCCCGAGAACTCCGCGGCAAACCCCTGCGTACCCAGCCAACAATGCTGGTTGAGGGGAAGGCGGACCGCGTTGACGCCCCAGGCCGACATGGCTTCGGCCGACGACGCATCGGCGGCCCCATCAAAGATGCCCCAACCCTGTGCGCACGCGTACTGTGCACCACCTTGGGTGACGCCCTGAAGCCGAAGCGGCGCACCGGCCGAATCCACCAGCGTGTTGCCATCGACCCGCACATCATCGATGCGGACCGGCACCTGCACGTTGGCGGTGGAATCGGTCGCGAACACATAACCCAATGCGACCAGCGCACCAATTGCGAGCACGCCAAGTAGGCCCAATATCGGCCAATACGACTTCGAGCCCGCAACGTCGGTGTCAGGACTGGAAATCCGCGGAGACTCCTCCGGCACCGGACCAGGGGGTTCCGGTGCTACCGGCTCGGTTGGGGCCAGCCCAGGCACGGCCGAACCGCCATTCGTTTCGGCCTCTTCTGGTTCCTGGTGATCTTCGCGATCCCGCAGGTCCAGAACGTCTTGTTGCTCCGGAGCGGGAAGCACCTGCACCTGGGTTATAGGCGATGACTTCAGAGCAACGGCTCCAGCCGAGGAACGCCGGACGGTTGCACTCCCGCGAGCCTCAACCCATGCGTTGGTCCCCCATGTGACCGCAGGCGCCACAGGGGCCAACGACACGTCGCTCATCGCGGACGAGTCGACACCCCTTGCCGTCGCCACAGGCACCGAACCGATAGTTGCTTCAACGTCGGAGTCTTCGGGGTCCTCGGAGTCTTCGGCATCCTCGGCGTCGGCGTTCACTGCCGCTTCGGTGTCTTGGCCATCCGGTGAGTCGGTCAGGTCGATAACTGGCGCAGTCGCCGCCGCGGGCGCAGGTTGGCGAGACTTGTCGAACTTTCGGCCCCACTTGATAAAGGGCTTCTCGATGAGTCGATGCAGCAGCACCGCAATGGCGATCGAAAGTGCGTAGCCGATAAGCAACGTCACGATGTCGTCGAGTCGCCCGTCCTCGGCGGGAATCAGGCGCTCACCGAGACTCAGCACCGCAGGGTGGATGAGATAAATGGCGTAGCTGAGCGTGCCCAGCCAGGCCAGGGGACCAAACCCCAGTGCCTTGCTGATCGTATGGCGGGGCTGCAGCACCATCGCACCAACAAACAACGCAGTGGGAACCGCCAACAGTTCAAAGGCCCATCGATCCTCGATGACACCCAACACCACACAGGCGAGGCCGAGCAGCCAATACACCGAGGCGTTCTGCAGGAATCCAAGGCGCTCAAACCAGCGTTTGTTGTGGAGCGCAAACGCCATCGCCGCACCGATCAGGATGTGGCCATAGGGCTCAATCAGGGCGACCGGTTGACCGAATTCGGGTCGGAAACCTCCAGCGATGAGCAAACCACCGCCCAGAATCAGCGACATCGGCAATCGCAGCCGGCTGTGCTTCATCAGCCCAAACGCCAGGAATGGCCACACCACATAGAACTTTTCTTCGATTCCGAGCGACCACGAGTGATTGAAGGGCGCGGCTATCTCGTTGAGCAGCAGCGGAACCTCGGAGAGATACAGCAGGAAATACGGCAGAGACTCGTTGAAATCAGCAGTGTTCTCGGTGTCGAACGTGTAAACCAACACCGCATAGGCAGCGAGAACGATGTAGTAGAGCGGGAGAATGCGGAAGACCCGCCGAAGGAAGAAGCCCTTGATCGAGAGTTCACCCTTCGCCTCTTCCTCGCGGAGGGCAAGCATGGTGATGAGGTAGCCCGAGAGCACAAAGAACACCGTGACGCCGCGCTCGCCCTGGAGAAACTCGAGCGGCTGGTCGCGGGTGTGCCAGGTGACGACGAGCGCGGCCGAGATGGCTCGGAGCCCGTCGAGCGGGAAGAAGTACCGAGTCGACTGGTAATCGGCGAAGGAGAGTCTGGCCACTATCTCTACTTGTCCGGGTTCCAGAACTTCGAGGTCTGGGCCAACGAGGTGATTTCGGTGACCAGGCGCTCGCGCTGAATGGCCCACGACGTGCGGGTGCGGTGCGCGGAGCCCGCGGCCTCGACAAGCGAGGCTCGGCGCTCGGGATCGCCACGAAGGTTACGAATCGCCTGCGCAAGCGACGCAGCGTCGCCCGCCTCGTAGAACTCGATCTCTTCGTCGCTGAAGGTGGTGGAAACCGAGCGGAGCTTGGTTGCTATGACCGGGCGACCGAGCATCATGTATTCGAACATCTTGTTGGTGTTGACCAGATGCGAGTACTCCGACGCCAGCTGGGCAACGATGCCGGCATCGGCCCGACAGATATGGTCGATGAGCTCATCGTGGCTGACGAAGCCGTTGAAGGTCACGATGTCGTCGAGCCCCTTGGCGCTGATCGAGTCCTTGATGTCGCCCGAGTAACTGCCTTCGCCACAGAGGGTGAGGCGAAGTTCGGGCATTTCGTCTCGCAGCAAGGCAACAGCTTCAACAATGGTGTCATGGCCGTAGCGGTGCTCGATCGTGCCGTGGCAAATAACCGTGAACACCTCGGGATCAGGCGACGGTCGGCTCTCGCGGCCCACCACCCAATGCTCTTCGCCGCCGCCGTTCATGACGACGTGGGTGCGGTCGGGCTTTGCCCCCCGTTCGATAAGCGTCTCGCGAAGTTCGTCGGTAACCGTGAGAACCGTGTCGGCCAACCGGATGGCCATCTGCTCAAACACCTTGAGCGGAATGTCCCACTTGGTGTTGTTGTAGATCGTGCGTCCGAGTTCGGGGCTGGGCTCCTTGATGAACGACACCACCTTGGCGCCGCGGGCCCGCACGGGCTGCACCCCGAGCAGCAGGAAGTCGGGAAGCGTCGAGACCTGCACCACCTGGTACTTGCGATTCGAGTGCATCTTGTTGAGCATGGCGCCTGACCGCACCATGAAGCCGAGGTAGTCGACGAGGTACTGCACGGCGCCGCCTTTGGTACGCGACCCGGGGATCCGGTGAAGGGTTACCCCCTCGACAGTCTCGGTGCGCGGTCCGTTGGGGTTGTCCGGGTCGGCGAGCATGATGACGTCGACATCGAACCCGGCATCGCGGTAGGCCTCGGCCTCGCGCCGGGTGGCGATCTCATAGCGGTGGTGCTGACGCACGATACAGATCGCGCCGGCGCCACTGGCGTCACTGTCACCATCAACGATCTCGACACCGTCGAGGGAAGGACCCGAGCGCGTCGAAGCGACGGCGTCATCGGTGAACGCGGACAGGGAGCGGGAGGTCAGAGACGCGTAGATGGTTCTGACACGACGGGGGGAAAGACGTGGCATGTGAGACCAGAGTAGATCGCGACCTCATGCGAACTCAATAGTGGACCTAGCGAAAAGTACTGAAATCTGCCATTCTTGGTATTGAATGAACTGGTACTGCTGGTACCGGTGGCCTTTCGAAGGCCGAACCCAAGCTCCCGAGCACCCCCCAATCGAGAAGTTCTTCATGCGAATCATATTTCTTGCCGTCGACGATGAGTTCGCGGGCGAGATGCAGCGGTACATCTATGACCAACATCCCGAATGGGTCGTTGGCTCGGTGCTTGCCACACAGCCCATCTACAAGCACACGCCTCCCCAGGCCATCGCCATGGTCCTCAAGAAGTCCGGACCGCGCTACCTGGTCGAAATGGCGAAGATGAAGATCCTTCGCCGCCTGATGGGCGACAGCACCCGAGGCGACACCGACCCGGTGAGTCCGAGCGAACTCGCAGAGAAACACTCGGTACCCACCCACCTGAGCGGCAACATCAACTCCGATGAGTCGCTCGCCTGGATGCGCGACCTCGAACCCGACCTGGTGCTTTCCACCAACTTCAGCCACTACGTCGGCAAGGCCGCACGCGAAGTCGCAAAGGTGGGTTCGTGGAACCTCCACAAGTCCTATCTTCCTTACAACCGTGGCATGGCCCCCAGCTTTTTCGCGCTCCTCAACGACGATCCGCATGCCGGCGTTACCCTTCATGTTCTCGAAAAGGGTTTCGATACCGGCGCAATTGTCGATCAACGAAAGGTGCCGATGAACCAGGGCGACACCGTCTATGACCTCAACCTCGCGAGCTCAACCACCGGTGGCGAGATGCTCGCCGAGGTGCTCGAGACTCCGCTGGCCGAGATCGTGGCGACACCGCAACCCGATGGTGATTGGCCCGAACATACCTACCCGAGTCCCGCCGAGATCAAGCGTTTCATGCAGCAGGGGCACGCCTTTGACAAATGGACCCTCAGCGACCTGCGGGGCCTCAACGCCAAGGACACCATCGACGGCTTGAAGGGCTTCTTCCGTTGAGCACCACCGAGGTCTCGCCAAGCGAAGCCAAAGACCAGACCGCCCAGGTCCTTCGCGACCGCTTCCGCATGCCAGCCCGGCTCGCGAAGGTACCGATCGCCGAGCCCACCCCCCACGAGACTCCCGGGTTCTTCGCGTTGAGCGATACCCATGTTGGCTACGGCGCCCTCGCAACCGGGGCTACCTCCACCGAATCGGCCGACGCGCCGCTGCTGGCCGCTGCCCCGATCGGCGCACCACTCCCCTACAACCCCGACGAAGTCGTCGACGCCCTCCGCACCGAGGCGTACATCGAC
>CAZGVQ010000280.1:0-5560 GCA_964529355.1 uncultured Acidimicrobiales bacterium | reverse complement strand
CGGTCCACGATGGCCCACGCCAAGTTGCTGAGCGTCGACCTCACCGAGGCGCAGCGTGCGCCGGGCGTTCTCGATGTCTTCGCAGCTTCGGACCGGGTGGTGCTGCCAGCCGGACCTACCTACGGCATACCGGTCGATCACCTCCATACTCAACCGCTGCTCGCCGAAACCAAGGTTCGCTACGTCGGCGAACCGATCGCGGTAGTGGTTGCAGAAACCCACGCGCAGGCGGTCGATGCCGCAGAGCTCGTCGTCGTCGACGTCGACCCGCTCCCACCGATCATGGACCTCGACGAGGCCCGCTCCGGAGATACGTTGCTGTTCGAACCCGGCGACATTCCGCAATTCCAGCCTGCGGTAGCCGTGCCGACTTCGGTTGATGTCTCGACGGGCAACGTCGCCGCCACCAGTTCGCGAACCGCCGGCACTCTCGACGCCCGGGCCACGGTGGTGGTGTCCGAGACGATCTGGAATCCTCGCCAGGCTCCGGCCCCGATGGAGTCGCGAGGTATCGCCGCCGCGTGGGACGCCGCCGGAGACCTTCACGTGTGGGCCGCCACGCAGAGACCTCATGGGTTTCGGTCGCAGTTGGCCGAGTTCTATCAGCTCGACCCGTCGGCGATTCACGTCATCGCCCCCGACGTGGGAGGCGGTTTCGGTGGCAAGGTGAGCCGCTCGGTTGAGGAGCACATCATCCCCGCGCTCGCCCAACGGGTGGATCGCCCGGTGCGATGGACCGACACGCGAACCGAGTTCCTCAGCACCGGCACCCAGGGCCGGGCCGAGCGATTCGACATCACGCTCCATGGCGACCCCGAGGGCACCATTCACGGCGTGGCGGTCGACATGTTGAAAGACCTCGGCGCGTATGCCGGGGTCGGCAGCTACCTGGCCGATGGCTACACCTTGCCGATGGCTTGCGGCACCTACGACATCGGCTGGGTCGATTTCGCCGCAACGTGCGTGGTCACCAATCGAGCCACCGTGGGCGCCTTTCGTGGGGCGGGCCGGGCGCCGTATCTGGCCGCGCTTGAACGAATGGTCGATATCTATGCGGCCGAGATCGGGATGGATCCGGCCGAGGTTCGCCGACGCAACCTCATCCGGCCCGAGAGCATGCCGGTCACCACCATCGCCGGCGCCACCTACGACGAAGCCGACTATCCCGGCGATCTCGAACGGGCGCTGACCGTGGCGGGCTATGACCAGCTTCGTCGAGAGCAGCAACAGCTCCGTGACGCGGGGTCGCACGTTCAACTCGGCATCGGTATCGCCTGCTACTGCCATAAGACCGCGGGCGGGGGCGGCGAAGAAGCCCACGTGCGGGTCAACCCGGATGCAACTGCGGTGGTCACCACCGGTACGACCTCTCAGGGTCACAGCCATGCGATCACCTGGGCCCAGATCGCCAGCGATGTTCTGGGTATCGCACCCGGCGACATTACGGTGGTTGAGGGCATCACCGATGCCATCGCCACCGGCGTGGGTGCGGTGGGGTCGCGGTCGCTCCAGACCGCCGGTCTGGCCATCCATAACGCGGCGACCACCATCGCGGAAAACGCCAAACAACTGGCGGCCCAACTTCTCGAAGCCAACGTGACCGACGTGGTGCTCGATACCTCGGCCGGCACCTTCCACGTGGTTGGCACTCCGGCGGTCAACGTTGATTGGGTCGAGGTTGCCATGGCGGCGTCGACAGAAGGCCACGGCATGCAAGAGTCCGATGAGCTCAGCTGCGGCGAGTACTACGACAACGAAGGTCGCGACACCTATCCCTCGGGAACTGCGGTCGCGGTGGTCGAGGTCGATACCGAAACCGGGCAGGTACGGCTAACGAGGTTCGTCTCGGTCGATGACGCCGGTATTCGGGTGAACCCGATGGTCGTTGAGGGTCAGCTTCACGGCGGCATCGCCAGCGGCATCGCGCAGGTGCTGGGCGAAGAAGTCATCTACGACGACGACGGCAACCCGCTGACGACAAACTTCGTCGACTACGCGATAGCCAGCATCGATTGGTTTCCCCAGTTCGAGATGCACGCATCGGAGACCGCGTCGTCACACAACGCATTGGGCTTCAAGGCGGTGGGCGAATCTGGGGTCATGGCGGCCACTCCGGCTATGCACAACGCCATCGTCGATGCGCTCAGCCACCTCGGGGTTCGACACCTCGAGTTGCCCTGCACGCCGGAACGGGTCTGGCGCGCGGTCAACTCCCGGTAAGGAGTTCTTCGCCTACCACCGGCCCGGCGCGAAAACGCACGCCGAGCGACAGCACCACAGAGCCCACCACCCCGGCCAACAACACGGCCTGAAGCGACGAAAACTCGACGATCTGACCCGCGACGATGTTGGAAAACGGCACCGTTCCGCCGAAGGACAACACCCAAACGGCGGCGACCCGCCCGCGAACGGTCTCGTCGACGTGCTCCTGCCACATGGTGTTCAACGTGGTGGGAAGCACAAAGTAGAAGAGCCCCACCACAAAGATCGCCACGTACCCAACGGTGATGTCATCGATGGTGCTGAGCCAGAGCAGCGACGCGGCGAACCCCATGAGCGTGGTGCGAGCCACCAAACCTCGCGGCCGATTCACCAGAGCCGTCCCTACCAAAAGGGCTCCGACCAGCGCCCCGAAACCGAAGCTCGCGTAGAAGTACCCGTAGCTTCCGCTCTTGGGGTCGATGCCCAGATTCAGCTCGGCGATGGCTGGCAGCTGACCGATGAACGGCAAGCCCACCATGGCAAAGAGCATCATCGTCAACAACGGCCGACCAACCTGCGGCGCCCGGCGGGCCACCCGAAATCCACCGAGGAGCCGATCGGACAGCGTGGCCTTGGCGGCAATCGGCGACGGTAATTCGGTGACATAGAGCGCTCCGATAACCGCCACGTAGGTGAGCGAGTTGATCGCAAAGACCTCGGCGAAGCCCACGACGCTGGTGAGCCAACCACCGATCGCTGGACCGATCACCCGAGCTGCGTTCACCTGGGTGGAGTTCAGCGACACCGCAGCAGCCAGGTTCTCGCGACCGGCCAACGACGGCAACACCGACGTGAACGCGGGAGCAAACAAGCCTTGCCCAAGGCCGGTGATGAAGACGATGAGCACAAACAGCGGCGGAGCGATCAGGTCGTCGATCACCAGCACAGCCAGGAACGCGGACCAGAACATCTGCCAGGTCTGGGTACCGAGCAGGATCCGACGACGATCGGCCGAGTCGGCAAGCGACCCGCCCAGCAAGCTCAAGATTCCCAATGGCCCAAGCTGGGCGAAGATCAAGAGTCCCAAAAACGCGCTGGAGCCCGTGAGCTCCCAGGCCAGTACGCCCTGCGCGGCGCTTTGCATCCATCGACCGGCGTTGCTGAGGAACGACGCAAAGAAAATCCGGCGAAAGGCCGGCTGGGCCAGCGCATCCTTCGCCGATCCGCTGGCGATTGTTGTCGTCACGAGCCATCCATTGTCGTCGCCGACCGGTGGCGACCAAACATCCAGCCTAGGACCAACAGATCGCGTAGCGCGAGAGGGCTACCTGTGACAGTGGCTACGGGATGTAGTTGAAGGGATCCTCGAAGACGCCGTTCTTTGAGATCGAGAAATGCAGGTGCGGCCCGGTGGATCGGCCAGTATTTCCGATTCCCCCGATGCGATCGCCCATAGCCACCCGAGTTCCCACCGACACCGCGATGGCGCCGTCGGCTTGGTGGCAGTACCGAGAGGTGAGGCCGCCACCATGCGCGATGGCAACGGTGTTTCCGCAGCCCCCCGACGACCAGCCAGCAAAGATCACTTCACCGTCGGCTGCTGCATAGATCGGAGCACCTGTGGCGCCACCGATGTCGACGCCATTGTGTTGGGTGTTGCTGCCGGTTATGGGGTCGGTACGAACACCAAAGCCGGAGGTAACCGGACCCGAGGCCGGTCGAGCCCAACCGTTTCTCGGCGGGGGTGGAGGCGGCTCACGAAGCTTCTTCAGTTCGGCCTGTTTGCTGGCGATCAGCTTTTCGAGTTCATCATCTTCTTCGATGTGATCGTTCTGTTCAGCGATCCACTGGTCGAGGCGGCGCTGCGCTTCGTCGAGCAGCCTCTGCTGTGCCAGTTCGCGTTCCTCGAGAATCACCAGCTCAGCATCGACCGAGTCCTTGAGCTCGCGCTCTGCTGCCCGGGCAGTGCGAGCAGCCGCCGTGGCATCGACCTGGTCGGCACGCAATTGACGCAGATCGTCGAAGCTGTCGTCACGGTCCTGGTTGACCACATCGAGGTAGCTGACTTTGCGCGCCGAGCGAACCAGATCCGAGGACTCGAACCAGACTTCGCCCGAGTCGGCCGTACCGACGAATGCATCGACCGCAAAGACCTTGGCGTTGGCTACTGCCTGTTCGATGTCGGCGGCGATCTGGGTTTGGCGTTCGCGGTTGTCGCGCACAAACTGACGAGCATTGGCCAGGTCGAGACGCACCGACTCAACCCGCGACCGCTGCGCTTCGACCGATTCGTTCATCGCGTCGAGCACCACCCGAATCTCCTCGGCCTCCGCGCTGGCAAGATCGATCTGGGCAGCCGCATCGGCCGCCCTGGCCTGCGCGGCCTCTCGGGCGGCCTTTGCTTCGGCGATCTCGCTCTCGAGTTCTTCCTCGGTCTGGGCGACCACCGACGAGGTCCCTACGAGCGCGAAACACAAGCAGAGCGCAATCGCGCGTAGCAGTAGAACGGGACGGCGGATCATCAAAGGAGCAAAGTGGGAAGACGAAGGCGAATGGACAGGCGGGGAACGCGTGTCGGGGAAAACGCCGTCGAAACCGCGCCAAACCCCAGCATGAGAACCTAGTCGCTCAGACAAGCAATGGTTCGCAAGAGCGATTGAGATCTGACAATGTCCTAGAACGCCCGGCGGATGCCGGCGACGCCGAGGGGTAACTGCGATGGTTGGCACACCATGGATTATCGAGGGCACCATCGACCCTCGTTGGCCCATCAACACCAGGGGCAACATCGGCGAGGTGTTCCCCGAGGTGCTCACCGCACTGGGCTATGAGCTCGGCGTGCTGCCGGCCGAACAGGCGTGGCGTGACGCGTATGACGATCTGGGCATCCTCGCGAAGGGCGATTTCAGCTCCGATGACCCGGTGATTATTGGCCTCTACGGCGGATATGCCTACCTCAACCTTTCCTATCTGCGGATGATGGGAGTTCGGGCACCCGGCTCGTCGGCAGAGGCCATCGATGTCTCGTTCTTCGGCGAAGGAAACCCGCCGCCGTATGTGCCCCGCAAAGGCGACAAGAGCATCGGGTCGTCGCTGCGCATCGTTCGCACCGTTCTCAGCGCTCTCGGGACCAGTGAGCTTCCGCCCGTCGCTGCCGATAGCGACACCCGAACCGCAGCGTTCGAGGCGAGACGGCCTGCGCTCGACACGGCGAGCGATCGTGAGCTCCTCGATTACCTGTATGCGTTACCGAAGGGTTTTGGCCCCGTCTTCGGAAACCACATGAAGACCACCGCACTGGCTGCGATCGTCTCGGGTGTTTTGGCAGACGCGTGCGCTGCCGCAGGTGAGCCGGGCC
>CAZGVQ010000279.1:0-5674 GCA_964529355.1 uncultured Acidimicrobiales bacterium | reverse complement strand
GGGTCATCCCGTTCACCTACCCGCATACCGGCAACTACGGCGTCGTCGACCTCGACTACGAGAGCCGCGGCACGTTCTGCCGGGGCGTCATCGTGCGCGACCTGGCGCGTCGCCGCAGCAACTGGCGTTCCACCAACGATCTCGATTCGCTGCTCACCAAGCACAGCATCCCGGGCATCGCCGGACTCGACACCCGCATGCTCACCCGCCACATCCGCGAGGCGGGCGCCATGCCCGGAGCCTTCGGCACCGCCGATGAGGTAACCCTCAAAGAGGCGGCCCAGAACGAGCCGAGCACCTCAGGTACCGACCTCGTGAAGACCGTGACGTGCGGCGAGGCGTACTCCACGCCGTTCTCCGGCGCAACCGATGGGTCGGCGCCCCGCACCATCGTGGCCTATGACTTCGGCATCAAGACCAACATCGTTCGGAGCCTTGCTCACCTCGGAAACGTCGAGGTTGTGCCCGCTTCCACGTCGGCCAGCGATGTGCTGGCCCGGAAGCCCGATGGGGTATTTCTGTCCAACGGGCCCGGCGACCCCGAACCGGTGGACTATGCGATCAAGGCCATCCAGGAGCTGCTGGGCAACGTACCGATCTTCGGCATCTGCCTTGGCCACCAGCTGCTTTCGCTGGCCCTGGGTGGCTCAACCTTCAAGCTGCCCTTCGGCCACCACGGCGGCAACCATCCGGTGCGACAGCTCAGCACCGGGGCGGTCGAAATCACCAGTCAGAATCACAACTATTGCGTCGACTGGTCCGGTGTACCGGGCCTCGAACTCACGCACGTGAACCTCAACGACAACACGGTCGAGGGCATCAGAAGCACTGAGTTCCCCGCCTTCAGCGTGCAATACCACCCCGAAGCCAGCCCGGGTCCCCACGACTCCAACTACCTCTTCGGCGAGTTCGCCGAGCTCATGGACAACAGCGGTATAAACAGCAAGGCAAACAAGTAATGCCCCGTAGAACCGACATCGACTCGATCCTCATCATCGGATCAGGCCCCATCGTCATTGGTCAGGCTTGCGAGTTTGATTATTCGGGAACCCAGGCCTGCCGAGTGCTGCGCGAAGAGGGCTTCCGGGTCATTCTCGCCAACTCGAATCCGGCCACCATCATGACCGACCCCGAGTTCGCCGATGCCACCTACATTGAGCCGCTCGACCTTCAGGTACTCACCGAGATCATCGAGCGCGAGAAGCCCGATGCCGTGCTGCCCACCATGGGCGGACAGACCGCACTGAACCTGGCGATGGAACTCGAAGAAGCCGGTGTGCTCGCCGCCAACAACACCAAGCTCATCGGGGCGAGCCCCGAAGCCATCGCCACGGCGGAAGATCGCGAGCAGTTCAAACAGGCAATGGCCGAGATCGGCCTGGAAGTTCCGAAGTCGGCCATCGCCCGGGGCGAAGGTGCCACCCGTTCAGAAGCCGTCGAGAACGGCATGATCGAAGCTCGGCAACGCATGGACGAGATCGGTCTCCCCATCGTCATCCGTCCGTCCTACATCCTCGGTGGCAAGGGCACCGGATTCGCCAACACGCCCGAAGAGTTCGAGGTCATGGCTCGCCGAGGCCTCGACGCCAGCCCGATCAACGAGATCCTGGTCGAGCAGTCGATCCGCGGTTGGAAGGAATACGAGACCGAGGTCATGCGCGATCACGCCGACAACTGCGTGATCATCTGTGCCATCGAGAACGTCGACCCGATGGGTGTGCACACCGGCGACTCCATCACGGTGGCTCCGGCCCAGACCCTCAGCGACGTCGAATATCAGGTGTTGCGTGACGCATCGCTGGCTGTCATCCGCCGCGTTGGTGTCGAGACCGGCGGCTCAAACGTGCAGTTCGCCGTGAACCCCGAGAACGGCGACGTTGTCGTCATCGAGATGAACCCCCGGGTCTCTCGCTCCTCGGCGCTGGCGTCCAAGGCCACCGGATTTCCCATTGCAAAGATCGCCGCCAAGCTCGCGGTGGGCTACACCCTCGACGAGATTCCCAACGACATCACGAAGGCAACGCCGGCGTCCTTTGAGCCGGCCCTCGACTACGTCGTTACCAAGATTCCCCGTTGGGCCTTCGAGAAGTTTCCCGGAACCTCCGGTGTGCTCGGCACCCAGATGCAGGCGGTTGGCGAGGTCATGGCCATCGGCCGAACCTTCCCTGAGTCGCTGCAAAAGGGTTTGCGCTCGCTCGAGATCGGGCGCCACGGACTCAATGCCGACCCGGCCGAACAGGCCCTCGACAAGTTCGACGATGCCGAACTCACCCGGATGAGCGACATCCCCACTCCCGACCGAATCTTCCAACTCGAAGCCATGCTTCGGCGGGGCATGACCGTCGACGAAGTGCATGCGGCCACCATGGTCGACCCGTGGTTCCTCGATCAGATGCTCATGATCACCGAGGAGCGCGAGTTCCTCGAGGACAAGAGCCTCGATTCGATGTCGGTGCGCGATTGGCGGCGGGCCAAACAACTCGGTTTCGCCGATGCGCAGCTCGCGTACCTGTGGGGCATCGACGAACTCGAGGTTCGTGCGGCGCGGAAGGCAGCAGGCGTCGTGCCCACCTACAAGACGGTCGACACCTGCGCCGCCGAGTTTGCGGCCGATACGCCGTACCACTACAGCACCTATGAGGTCGAGGACGAGGTTCGACCCTCGACCAAGCCCAAGGTGATGATCCTTGGCTCGGGCCCGAACCGCATCGGCCAGGGCATCGAGTTCGATTACGCGTGCGTGCACGCCAGCTTCGCTCTTCGGGCCGCCGGGTACGAGACCATCATGGTCAACTGCAACCCCGAGACCGTGTCGACCGACTACGACACCAGCGATCGTCTGTACTTTGAGCCTCTTACCTTCGAGGACGTCAGCAACATCATCGACGCTGAGGAGCCCATGGGCATCGTGGTGTCACTCGGTGGGCAGACGCCGCTCAAGCTTGCCGGGATGTTGCCCCGGGAGCTCATCTTGGGCACCAGCCCCGACTCGATCGACCTGGCCGAGGACCGCGAGAACTGGAACTCGCTCTGCGCCCGACTCGAGATCCCCCAGCCTGCCGGTGGCACCGCCACCCAACTCGACGAAGCGTTGGCTATCACCAAGCGCATCGGATATCCCGCCCTGGTGCGGCCGTCGTACGTGCTGGGCGGACGCGCCATGGAGATCGTCTACGACGACGACCATCTCGCCACCGCCATGGCCCAGCTGGCCAGCTTCGGGTCCTTGGGCATCGAGGGCGGACTATCCGCTGAACGTCCGGTGTTGATCGACCGGTTCCTCGAAGACGCGACCGAGGTCGATATCGACGCCATCCGCGATTCCGACGGCCAGGTGCTGATCGGTGCGGTGATGGAACACGTCGAGGAGGCCGGGGTGCACTCGGGCGATAGTGCCTGTGTGATTCCACCGCCCAACCTCTCGCTCGAAACCATCGGGGTCATCGAAGAACACACGCGCCGAATCGCCCATGAGCTCGACGTGGTCGGACTCATCAACGTGCAATTCGCCGTGAAGGGCAGCCAGGTGTTTGTCATCGAGGCCAACCCCCGCGCCTCGCGTACCGTGCCCTTTGTCGCCAAAGCCACCGGCGTGCCGCTGGCCAAGATCGCCTCGCGGGTCATGGTGGGGGCATCGCTTCCGATGCTCGAAGGCGAAGGCCTGGTACGCCCCCGAACCGACGCCCTTCACGTGTCGGTGAAAGAAGCGGTGCTTCCCTTTAACCGGTTCCCCGACGCCGACCCCGTCCTGGGGCCCGAGATGCGTTCGACCGGTGAGGTCATGGGTATCGACCGCACCGTCGGCCTAGCGTTCGCGAAGAGCCAGATCTCCGCCGGCGGTGGTCTCCCCACCAACGGCGATGACGGCATGGTGTTCCTGTCGCTCGCCGACCGAGATAAGTCTCACGGTGTCGAAGCGGCCCGCATTCTCGTCGATCTGGGTTTCTCTATTGCGGCAACCCAAGGCACAGCCGACGCCCTCCAGGCGGTCGGTATCGAGGTTGACTCGGTGGTGGCGAAATTGGGGAGCGAAGGAACCGATGCCGTCGAGCTGATCAACTCGGGTCAGGTGAGCCTGGTCATCAACAGTCCTCGGGGCCGAGGCCCTCGGGCCGACGGCGCCCACATCCGGGCAGCCGCCGGTCGGGCCAACGTGCCATTGCTCACCACCGGGGCGGCGGGGCTCGCCGCCGCTCGCGGCATGGCCGATTGGCGCCGACTCGACCTCGAGGTCCGCTCGATTCAGGAGTATCACGCAGCGGGGAGCGCCCACACCGGTGAGGGAGCGCACTAGGGGTGCTGAGCGTGCTGAAACGACGCTCGCAGGCCAAGGCGCTCGACCAGGAGTCGCCGGTCGATCTCACGGCAACCGTTGCCGGGCACACCTTCGACAACCCGGTGATGGCGGCTTCGGGCACCGCCGGGTATGGAGCCGAGTTGGCGAACTATGTCGACCTGTCCGCAATCGCCGCCGTGGTAACAAAATCACTTTCGCCCGAGCCTTGGGGCGGCAATCCGGCGCCGCGGGTGCACGAGACCACCGGTGGCATGATCAACAGCGTCGGCCTTCAGGGGCCGGGCGTTGAGGCGTGGCTGACCGACGAGCTCCCGAAGCTCGTCGCCACTGGTGCCAACGTCGTGGCCAGCATCTGGGGCCGATCGCTCGACGAATACGCCCGAGCCGCCACGATGATGGCCGAGGCGCCGCCCGAGGTCGTTGCCGTCGAGGTCAACATTTCGTGCCCCAACCTCGAGGACAACAAGCGCATGTTCGCCCACTCGGCGTCGGCGACCGCGGAGGTCCTCGAGGCCTGCAAGCCCGCCGGCAGACCGCTGTGGGCCAAGCTCAGCCCCAATGCCACCGACATCGTTCCCATCGCTGCGGCGGCCGCCGAAGCAGGGGCGGCATCGCTCACCCTCACCAACACCGTGGCGGCCATGGCGATCGACATTGCGGGGCGAAAGCCGCTTCTCGGCGCGGGTCGGGGCGGGCTATCGGGACCTGCCGTGAAGCCGGTTGCGCTGCGTGCGGTCTTCGATGTGCACGAAGCGCTCCCACATCAGCCAATCGTGGGCGTCGGCGGTGTAGCGTCGGCGTCCGACATCATTGAGTTTCTGCTTGCCGGCGCCTCCGCAATCCAGGTCGGTACCGCAACCTTCGCCGATCCACGAACTACGGGCCGGTTGGTAACCGAACTCACGCAATGGTGCCGAATGAACGACGTCTCAGCGCTAGCGGAACTCGTTGGCGCGGCGCACCGATAACCTTAGAGTCGAGAAAACCCCCAGGAGATCAGCACTTATGGCCGAAACAACCGCATCTGATGAGGTACGCAGCAAGCTTGCGCTGGCCTTCGACGTCGATGACCTCGTCGCCGCCGTCCGCCTAGGCAAGGCCATGTCTCCGTACTTCGGTGTGGCCAAGATCGGGCTCGAGCTATACACCGCCGCCGGACCCGACGCGATCGGGACGCTCATCGGGCTGGGATACGACGTTTTCCTCGATCTCAAACTCCACGACATCCCCACCACGGTCGAGAAGTCGGCCCGGGTACTCGGTGCACTTGGCGTGTCCTATGTGACCTTCCACGCCCACGGCGGCGTCAAGATGCTCGAAGCAGGTGTTTCCGGCCTCAACGAAGGAGCCGAGAGCGCCGGGTTGCCGGCACCGAAC
>CAZGVQ010000278.1:0-5682 GCA_964529355.1 uncultured Acidimicrobiales bacterium | reverse complement strand
CCTTTGGTCTTTGACATGGTTCAGCCCTTCTGGATCTTGGTGATCTCGATGGTGGCCAGCTTCTGGCGATGACCCCAACGCTTGCGGTTGTTCGACTTGTTCTTGTAGACGAACCCGTCGATCTTTGGTCCGAGCGTATCGGCGACAACCTTGGCCGTGACCGAGGCGTTGGCCAGTTCGGACTTGGTGGAGAGCACGTTTGCGCCGTCGACAACGAGCACGGCAGGCAAGTCGACGACGTCGTCGACCTTCCCCACACGCTCAACGGTGAGCTGCTGGCCCTCTTCAACCCGGTATTGCTTGCCACCGGTGGCGATCACTGCGTACATCGTCTGCCTACGCTAGCGGATCCTCCGACGAACCAAACACTCGGACGCAGTTTCTCGACAGGACGTGTGTCACGCCTATCCGGGACGGTCCTAGAACCCTTTCGGATTCTTCTTGGGCTTTTTTGTGGTGGTGGTCGCCGGCGGTTGCGTGGTCGTAGTCGTCGTCGGTGGTTGCGTCGTCGTGGTGGTCGCCGGCGGCTGCGTGGTCGTAGTCGTCGCTGGCGGCTGCGTGGTGGTAGTCGTCGTTGGGGGCGGGGCGGTGGTTGGGCTCGGGCGACCTTCGTCGGGAGGCGTGAGGCGGGTTGGGGTGCCGGGCAGGCTCACGGTGACACCAAAGGGAGTGTCCACCGACGGTGTGTAGGCGTCGACGTAGGGCACCTCGCCAAGATCGACGTTGTTCCAACCTTCGACCCAACACTCCGTCCAGCCGTTCTCCCGATGGGTTTCCGCATCGATAAAGCAGGTACGGGTCTGGTCATCGCCATTTGGCGCGACGAAGTTCACCGAGGTGTCGATGTCGAAGACGATGGTGTCGCCGTCGTCGTCGACATACCTCACCGAGTACTGCGGAACCCAGGTGTCGTTGTCGACCCAGTAGCTGACATCGTCGACCACTGCGGAGATTCCACCTTCAAAGACCAGCGTCTGGGTGCTGTCCCAAACATCGGGGTTGTGGCCGTCGTTCGCGGAAGCGCGAATAGTGTGCTGACCCTTCTCCGTGAGGGTAATCAATGGCGACAACGTGTCATCGGGCGAGAAGCTGCCGGTGTTGCTGCCGTCACCGGTGACGAATGCCTCCCACGTATGAGTCAGGGGGTCGTTGTCGGGGTCACTTGCCGTGGCGTTGATGGTGAACGGTACTCCCGGCGTGACCGTGACCAGTCCACCGACATCGATGGTCGGCGGATCATTGGGCGGCGGGCCAGGTTCGAGACGAATCACTCCGCCGGGCTGAAAGCTCTCCCACGAGTCGATGTGGGGGCCAGTCATATCGATGATCCTGGCATCCACCCATGCGACGGTGTCGTCGGCAATCGACGCGGCACAGTCGACCTCAGCGTTCCCGTTGACGGTGCAATCCACCACCTCGGTGGACCCGTCGGGGCGGGTGAACTGAACGGTCACGGTGGTACCGAGCTTCACTCGGGATCCGAACTCGTTGAACAGATCGATTTCGACCTGGGGGGTCCAGGTGGATTTGTCGTTCCAGAAGGACTCGTCGATGCCAGTCGGGGTGATGTGGCCACTCGAGACCGTGATATCGGCCCAGTCGTTGGACGTGTGACCGACAGAGTCTTCGGCGCGAAGCTGCAAGCGATGCTCGCCCGGCTCGTTGAACACCACGTCCACATTCTCCGCAGCACGACCGCTGACGTAGGTGGCGTCGCCACCAAGCGCCGTCCACGTGAGGGTCAGCGCGTCGCCGTCGGGGTCCGATGCCGAACCAAACTGGTTGAGAACATCGCCGGGCTTGACCGTGGCGTCCGGACCAGCATCGACGATTGGGGGACCACCCGGCAGCGGTCCGCCAGGAATGGTTGAGGAGGTGGTTGGCGAGGTTGGCGGCGGCACGCTTGAGACGCCGGTGGGGTTATTGCCGAAGGGAAGCGTGGTAGGCACCGATGGCGGCGGCTCTCCGCCGATCTCCGCGGCGGTCTCCACCGTCTCGCCTTCGATGGAGTCGTCGAGGCTGCCAATGGCTACAACGACACCCAGAATAAAGATTGCGAGCAGCAGCACGTACTCGACAAGAACAGCGCCGCGATCGCCACCGGAGTGGCGAGCGCTGGAGAAACGGGAGTCAGAACGCGTGGATGGCACACTGGCGTCATCGACACGCCAGGTGATTTTCTAGAGGGCCAAACGGCCCATTTCTCTGCTGGGCGCTGAACGCCGCTAGTAGCTGAGCAGCTTCTCGTCGAGGACGAAACCGCCGCCCTCGCAGTCGTCGCACAGGTGCGACATCGACTCGATGAGCCCCTCGCCGATCCGCTTCCGGGTCATCTCGACCAGACCGAGGTCGGAGATGTCATACACCTGGGTACGGGTCTTGTCGCGGGCCAGGGCATCGCGGAAGACCTTGGTGACCTCTTCGCGATGCGACTTCTTCTCCATATCGACGAAGTCGATGACGATGATGCCGCCGATGTCGCGGAGGCGAAGCTGCCGCGCGATCTCCTCGGCCGCTTCGAGGTTGTTGCGGTACACGGTTTCTTCGAGCGAAGACTTCCCGACGTTCTTCCCGGTGTTCACGTCGATCACGGTGAGCGCCTCGGTGCCCTCGATGATCAGCGAACCGCCCGACTTGAGCCACACCTTCTTGTCGACCGCTTTGCGGATCTGCTCGCTGATGTGGTGCTTCTCGAACAGGCTGAGCTGCTCTTTGTCGGTGTCGTAGAACTGCACCCGGTCGGCCAGCGCCGGAGTGATACTGGCCACGTATTCGCGAACCTGTTCGTACAGTTCCCGATCGTCGATGATGACCCCGCGATAGTCCTTGTTGAACTCCTCGCGGATGAGTCGCAGCGAAAGGTCGGGTTCCCGGTATAGCAGCGTTGGTCCCTTTGACTTCTTGGCGAGCGCCTCGATATCGATCCACTGCTGGGCAAGCCGGGCAACGTCGTTCTCGATCTCCGCGGCGGTGACATTCTCGGCTGCGGTGCGGACGATCAGGCCGTGACCCTTTGGGCGCACTTTGTCGAGGATCGAGCGCAAGCGTTTGCGTTCCTTGTCGGGGAGGCGCTTGGAGATTCCGTAGGTATCACTATTTGGCACCAGAACAACGAACCGACCCGGAAGCGAGACTTCCTGGGTGAGCCGGGCACCCTTGTGGGCGATGGGGTTCTTGGTGACCTGACAGATGATGGTCTGCTTGGCCTTGAGCATCTGTTCGATGCGGGGCCCACCGTGGCGCGACTTCTTGTCGGCACCGGGGTGTTGCACGTCGCCGCGGTAGAGCACCGCGTTCTTCGGAGTACTGATATCGATGAACGCGGCTTCCATGCCGGGCAGCACGTTCTGCACGCGTCCCAGGTAGATGTTGCCGTGGATCTGGGCGACGTCGTCGGAGGGTCGCGACACGGAGTGCTCGATAAGCGCTCGACCTTCGAGCACCGCGATCTGGGTGGCGTCGTCGCGACGGCTCACACACATCATGTATCGGCCGACCGGCTTGCCGTTGCGCTCGCGACCTTTCCGGGCCTCAAGCTGCTCTTCGTCGAGCTCGACGCCAGGACCGGTGAGCGCCGTTACCGGCTGGTTACCGCCGCCGCCACCGCGACGGCGTCCGCCACGTCGACGTCGGCGCTTGTTTCCGTCGCCGGAGTTCTGGTTCTGAGCGTTCTGGTTGTTCCCGCCGCCCTGGTTGGCGTCGCCGTTGTTTCGACCGCGGTTTCCGCCGCCACCGCCATTTCCGCCGCCTCCGCGATTTCCACCATTTCCGCCGGACCCTTTACGTTGGCCGCCGTTCTGGTTGCGACCGCCCTGGTTGTTCTGGTTTCGCTGGCCACCGCGACGGTTGCGGTTTCGACCGGACTTCTTCGCGCCGCCGTCGGACGAACCGCCCGCATCCGCGAGCACGGGCGCAGGTCGGCTGTCGCCGATCTGGGGCTTGGAACTCTGATCGGACGCAACCGCTGCGCCATCTCTGTCTCCAGTGCCCCCAGTGCCGCCGCCGGATGAGCCGCTGGCCCCTCCGCGACCTCGGCCGCGCGAACCTCGACGCCTTTTGGCGCCTGATCCTTCGGGGCTTCGAGACCCTTGATTTCCGGAGCCGCTACTAGCAGGGCCCTCGCTTGTTGATGATTGGTTGTGCTGTGACGCTGGCGGCTGTGAGCCTGCCGAGTCGCCACCGACCGGTTGGTCGGTCATGTGTTTCCCTTCTCATGCGGCGCCCACCTTGGTGGTCGCGGCAGTGGGCAAACCGGCTACGAGGGGTTCTCGCGCGGGCTCGCCGTCGTTGTTTGTAATCCATTGATGGGTTCGAAGAACCCGTGCCGTCTCTTTGGATGGCATATCGATCGCTGTCAGGAATTCCGCTGGACGTAGTGCCCGAGGCTGGGTGCCGAGTTCGGCGACGAGTCGGGGACCGTCGTTCATAGCGTCGCGTTGGCTGATGTTTCCGGTATTTCCAGAGTCGACGACTTGAAGGTCCAAAATCTGGGGCCTGATGTCGTCGGTCATCTTCTTGCCTTTGCGTTCCCTGTCAAGGAGCAGACTATCCGCTGCGAGGGTGCTATCCACGATTCCTTGCAATGCCGGAGCATCGAGTGGCGTCGAGAATTCCCACGTGCAACTTGTAACCGCCTGCTGAAGCGACAGTTCCTTCCTGTCGATTTGGGCAAGCGCCACAACCGAAATTCCGTCGGGGCTTGCCAGATCCAGCCGTGAACGAGTCAGCTCGAGATCGAGAACTCGATTGGTCGATCCCGTTTCCGAGGATGCTGCTTCAGCAGCCTCGTGACTGGAGGCGAGAACCACATCGGGATTGATGTCGATGTCGAGGAACTCGCCGTCTGATTCGAATCCTGTCGGCAGCGCCAGCCCGAAATGCAGCTTTAGGCGCGGGTTGTACCCCTCGCTGTAGGCCACCGGCATGTCGATGCGACGCAGCGTGCGCTCCCACACCCGCGCCATATCGCGGTGGCTGGTGAAGCGGATCTTCCCGAACTTGGTGTACCGCAGACGAACCCTCGAGGGGTTGGGCCGGGTCACCTAGGAGCTACCTACTGGGGCCCGCGTGGGTAGCAGGGTGACCGGTACCGATCCCCCGCTGGCCAGATCCTGGCCGGTCCCCTGGCTGCCGCCCGCTGGTGGCGTTGCCGAAGCCACGACATGTTCGATGCCGTACCCGGTGCACGCTCCGCAGTCATAACAGGGAGTCCAACGGCAGTCTTCGAGGCCGACCTCATCGAGCGCGTCGCGCCAGTCCTGCCAGAGGAAGTCTTTGTGGAGTCCGGCAGACAGATGGTCCCACGGAAGAACTTCGTCTTCGTGACGATGTCGATGTGCGTAGTCGTCGACCGAGAGGCCGGCGCGTTCCATGGCATCGACCCAGAGGTCGCGGTTGAAGAACTCGGACCACTCCTGAAAGATGCCGCCGTTTCGCCAGACATCTTCGATGACCGGACCGAGTCGGCGGTCGCCGCGGCTGAGGATTCCCTCGACCAGCGTGGCCTTGGGATCGTGCCATTTGAACTGCACTCCACGAGACCGGCGAAGATCGTCGCGCAGTAGGTTTACCTTGCGTTGCAGTTCGACCTCGGTGTTCTGCCCGAACCACTGGAATGGCGTGAAGGGCTTGGGCACGAACCCGCCGACCGACGCGGTGGCCGATGCGGACTTGTTGTACTTC
>CAZGVQ010000277.1:0-5682 GCA_964529355.1 uncultured Acidimicrobiales bacterium | reverse complement strand
AAATGGTCCTGGTCTGCCCCGACTGCCACCACCTCATCCACGACACCAAACAAACCCTCTACAACCATGACGGCATCTGGAAACTCCGGGCCGCCACACCCAACGAAACAGCCCCACCCAGAACCAAGAACACTTCAGCAACAACGCCCAGAAATCCGCCCGGCGGCGGCACCGGACCCCAGCTGGAATAGCACCCTTTGCTCACCGCGACTGAATGCGCACCAAGCCCCTTCCCCACATCTCTGCCCCAAAGCGAACCGCCCGCACCGGTTCACGTCATGGATTCGGCAACTCTTCGCGGAACCTGTCGGCCCACTCTTGGTTGATCGTGTCCGCTTGGCGATGGGTTGCCGGCAGTATGTGGGACGTATCGACCACTCCGAGACCGAGTTCGTTGACGATTCTCGCTACCTCGCCCCCAAGATCTGCGGTGAGATCCTCATAGTTGGCCAGAACCGGCTGAAGCCCGAGACGCTCGAACCACTGTTGCCATTGGGCCTCGCCGAACTCGATGAGCCGAATGAGATTTCCAATCAGCTCACCGTCATAGGTTGGCTTGCGTGCCGGATCGGCCGGTTGATCGTCGGTTACCAACCACACGTTTTCCTGATCGGCCCTGGCCCAGGAAACCGCCTGAGCCAGATGATTCTGCCGGGTGAGAAACACCACTTGAAGCTCGGGAAACGCCTTTTGAAACACCGCAAGATCGTCCAGGCCTACGAACTCCGGCAGGTCACGGAACTTTGGCAGCATCCACTCAACGCAGATCCAGTGAAGCTTGGCCGAAAAGACGCCATTTGGCGTGGTTCCAGCGTTGTAGACGGAGGCCAGATACTCCGCTCGGGACTGGCCCGGACGCCCGTGGGGGCCGTCCTCCCAGGTGGGAAAGTCGGGATACGCCCGCCGGTCGACCGAGAGGAAATATTCCTCGGGAGTTCCGACGAGGCCGGTGTCGCGCAATGCGCGCGAAAGCATGGTCGAGCCGCTTCGCTGGTTTGCGCACACCAGCACCGAACGAGCGGGGAAGTCCACCGGCCGAGCATTGCACCCGCCGCCCTTCGCTTCCAGCGCAATAGTGCTTGAGATTGTACCGGAGCCCAACCTTGTCGAACTCTTGCCGAATCCGGTGTCGGATTCCTCGACGCTCGGGGCACTATAGGGAGATGGAATCCCGTTTCGAGCAGGTCTCACGGCGAGCCATGCTCAAGGCATCGCTCGCTGCGGGCGCGGTGGTGGTGCTGCCGGCCTGCGGGAACAGCGATGAACGCATCTTCGCTGGTGCGGCGACCGAACCGATTCCTACAACAACTGCGGCGCCGCCCCCCACATCCGCCCCGGAGCAGGTGCCCGGATCCGAAGACGAACCTGCAAGCGACCAGGAGCAACCAGAGTCGTCCGAGAGCACCGAGGCACCGAGCGCGCCGGTTCGAGCTGCCGTGGCCGGCGAGATGGTTATCGCTTTCACCTACACGCAGGGCGTCGGCGGAAAGAACGAGCGGCCCTACATCGCGGTGTGGATTGAGGATGCAGCGGGCGAGCTCCTACAAACGGTTTCGCTCTGGTACCAACAGCGCCGGCGAGGCCAACGGTGGCTCGACCATCTATCGCGCTGGTACGACGTGGATCTCGAACGGATCGCTGCCGGCGGCGTCGCCAATGCGGCGACCATCTCGTCGGCGACAAGAGCACCCGGTACCTACGCTGTTGTCTGGGACGGCACGGTCGACGGGTCGGTGGCTGCGGCCGGCGACTATTTCGTATGCATCGAGGCGGTACGTGAGGATGGTCCGCTTTCGCTGATCCGGGAGCCGTTCGCGCTCGACGGATCGCTGCGTGAGACGCTTCTGCCCGATACCGGTGAGCTGTCGGCAGCAAGCGTACGGATCGATGCCTGACGCGTTCCCTCCGCCGATGACGCGTCCACCTCTGGTCGATGCACCCAGCACGCCAGGGTCGAGTGATCCGGCCCGAAAGCGCAAGGTCTCGGCCACGTGGCAGCGGTGGATGCGCTGGCTGCACGTATACGCCAGCATGATCGCCTTTCTGGTGATCCTGTTCTTCGGGGTCACCGGCATTTTACTCAACCATCCAACGTGGCTTTACGGCGACGACGTGACCACCACCAACCTCGATGGCACCCTGCCCGGCAGCGTGATGAACGACGAGGGAGGCATCGAGTTCTTGGCGGTCAGCGAGTTCATGCGGTCCGAGCATGGCGTTGCCGGCGAGGTCACCAACTTCGACCAGATAGCCGGTGAAGGTTCCATCAACTACACCGGTCCTGGCTATGGGGCCACGGTTCGGTTCGACGTGGAGTCGCTTGACTACTCGGTCACCCTGCGTGAGGAAGGCTTCGTGAATGCGATGCGTGACCTCCATACCGGCAGCGACACCGGTTCGGTCTGGAACCTGCTCATCGACATCGCCTCGGTATTTCTGGTGGCGGTAGCTATCACCGGGCTGGGCATTCAGCTGCTGATGCGGAAACGGCGCGGCAGCGCGCTGGCATGGCTGGCGCTGGGATCAGCCGCCACCGCGTTGCTCATCTGGTTCACGATGGTCTGACAAACCGGTCAGACGAGCTGATGACTGCGCCGTCACGCTGCACGAGGAAACACGCCGCCCCTTCGGAGCGCGCCAGACCAAGGAACTCTTCTGTGGGCATGATCAAGGCGATCGTGGCGAGAACGTCGGCCGTCGCAGCATCGGGCGCCACGACGGTGGCACTGGCAACGTCTTCCACCGGCCAACCGGTGCGAGGGTCGAGAACTTTGGCGTAGCTATGACCCTCGATGGTCCAATACCGGCGCGCGACTCCACTGGTGGCGAGGGCCTCGTTGGAAAGTTCGATCGAGGCAAACGGTGCCACGTTGTCGTAGGGGCGATGGGGATCTTCGATGCCTGCCACCAGCGTGCCTGGGCCGCGGTGCACGATGTCGCCGCCCAAGCTCAGCCAGGCGTTGACCGGCTCGGAATGAAGCTCATTTTGAGCAGCCCGAGCTCCGACCAACGCGTGCTCGGCGATCCAGCCTTTCGCAATGCCATTGAGGTTGAGGGCCCGCCCACCGGCTGGATCGAGCGTGGCAACGATTTGGGCGAGTTCGTCGTGGTCGGGCGGTGTCTGGGTTTGTTCGTAGCGGTCCCAACGGTCGACGATCGGTTGAACGCCCGGGTGAAAGAACCCAGCGGAGCGACGATGCCAGTGAGCTGCGAGCCCGATAACCTCCTGCAACTCCGGGCTTTCGGTAGTTCCCGAAGCCCGGTAGCGCTGGAGGGCACTGGCGGGCCGAAACACGGTGAAGATGTCCTCGAGTCGGGCAACCTCGGCGAGCACCGCCGCTTCAATGGCGTCTTCGACGGTTCGAGCCGTCGGCCCCGACGCCGCAACCACCTCGATCTCTGCTCTCGTGCCGAGAAGCGGTTCGATGATCCGCGCCATGAACTGTTCCTCCAATAGACACATTGCGGAAAAGCAGGCGCAATCGTCGTTCCCTAGAACTTCAGTATCCCCCAACCCGATACATCTCTCGACTTCGAACTGAGGCCCCCATGTTCAAGAAATCAACGATTCCAACACCGATGCGAGAGTCGGCGCTGGCCCAGCACGTTCCGGCACGTGACTTGGAAGTGCTTCACCGACTCGGCACCGTGGTGTCGATTTCGGAGGGCACCCCCGTCATCCGTCAGAACACACCCGGCCGAGAATGGCTGATGGTGCTCGACGGAGAACTTGAGGTGCAGAAAGACGAGACGCCGTTGTGTTCGCTGAACAACGGCGAGTTTGCGGGCGAGCTGGCGCTCCTGTCCGCCAAACCTCGTAATGCAACGGTCACCGCCGTCGGTGCCGATGCTTTTCTGTACGCCTTGAATCGGCGGGAGTTCGCTTCGCTTCTCGACCAGGCACCACACCTGACGAAGATCATCCTTTCGACCGCCGTCGACCGATTGCATCAGCCCACAACGTGAGTAGACCTCGCCAGCTATCGGCCTAGAAACAGGTTCCAGACCACGGTGGTGAGCCAGTGAATCAGGATCGGTGCTCGCAACGATCCGGTGCGGAGGTAGGCGTACCCGCAGGCGTAGCCCAAGGCGAGCACGATCAACAGGAAGGCCGGATGAACAAAGAGCGTGGTGTCGGAAAGCCCCACCAGAAAGTGATTCAGCGGATGGTACGCAGTGAACACCAGGCTCGAAAGCGTGACCGCCCCGAACTGCCGCAGCGGTGAGGCGGCCAGTAGCGAACGGGGCAACAACAGCCCCCGAAACACCAGCTCCTCGACAAGCGATGGGTACAACAGCAACAGCGGCGGAAGCAGCACGACCTTGAGCGGACCCGGCAACGAAAACGGAAAGATGTCGCCCGACAACAGCACCACCACCACAGCCACCACCGTGTACAGGCCAGCGGGAAGCCAGAGTCCGGCGCTCGCCCGGTGAAGCGGTTGCCGGAGTCCAACGAGCGCGTTCCGGCGGACATAGCCACCCCGGTGAGGCGCCGATGCGTTGCGGGAGATGTCGAGATCCATGCACTTCATGGTGCAGAACCAACGACCACCTTCGCTTGGGGGTTAGCCCCCAAAACCAGCTGGGCACGCTGGTCAGCGCCCGACGACGCTGAGCTGTGACGCTAGAGCGTCTCGCCTGCTCCCACCTGCACCACGCGGGCATCGGTGACGACTGCGGTGATGAGTTCGGCGGGGGTGACATCAAACGCCGGGTTGATGGCATCGGTGCCGTCGGGCGCCACCGGCACGCCTCGAATGTCGGCGACCTCGCCGGCGCCCCGGTCTTCGATGTCGATATCGGAGCCCGATGCGGTCTGCATGTCGACCGTCGATTCGGGCGCAACGACCAGAAACGGGATACCAGCGTGCTTGGCCGCCAAGGCCAGGCTGAAGCTTCCGATCTTGTTGGCGGTGTCGCCATTGGCAGCAACCCGATCGGCGCCGATAAGCACCACATCGGCCGCACCCTGCGAGAGGAGAAATGGTCCGGCCGAGTCAACGATGAGGCGAAACGGTGCACCCATCTGCTGGAGCTCCCACGTGGTGAGGCGCCCACCTTGCAACAACGGTCGGGTTTCGAGCGGAATGGCCTCAGCCAGTTGGCCACGCTCATGCAAGGTCTGGATGACGGCCAGTGCGGTGCCTCGCTCGACCGTCGCCAGACCACCCGTGTTACAGATGGTCATCGCCCGTATCGAGGAACGGCCTGTGAGTTCGAGCACCAGATCCGCGCCCCGCTCCCCCATGGCAACCGACGCCGCCAGTTCTTCATCGCGGATCGTATCGGCCTCAGCCTGCGCGGCGCTCGGTCCGCCTTCCCGGGCGAAGGGCACCACCCGATCGACGGCGTAGGCGAGATTCACCGCCGTGGGTCGAGCCGAGCGGATACTGGCCACCGCCGCGTCGAACGCCGCTGTTTCGTTGGCCGGCGGGTGGTGAAGCGCCGCCATCGCCACGCCGTACGCCCCGGCAACGCCGATGGCTGGCGCGCCGCGCACCGAGAGTCGCTGAATGGCGGCAACCAGCTCATCGACCGTGTCGATCGTGAGCCATACCTCAGCTTGGGGCAGCTGGGTCTGGTCGATCATGGTGATCACGCCATCGAGGTAGCTCAGCGTCTGCATCATGAGCTCCCGTATCCGGCGCCCTGCGACATCTTGTCGAGCACCTCGTCCAT
>CAZGVQ010000276.1:0-5702 GCA_964529355.1 uncultured Acidimicrobiales bacterium | reverse complement strand
CGAGAAGCCAGGCGAGCATGGCGGCTGCCGGAGCGACGAAGGTGTTCATCAGGGCCTGCGCAGCCTGGCCGTTTGCAGCACCGGCCGAACCGGCGTTGAACCCGAACCAACCGAACCACAGGATGCCGGTTCCCAACAGGACCATGGTGAGGTTGTGGGGCGGCATGGGTTCGCTGGGCCAGCCCTTGCGCTTTCCGAGCACCATCACCAACGCCAAAGCTGCGACACCGGCGTTGATATGAATGGCGGTTCCGCCGGCGAAATCGAGCGCCGGCAGGTCGGCGGAGATACCGAGTCCGCCGGTGTGATGCCAGCCGGTGTACACCCAGTAGGTGATGGGTGTGTACACGATGATCGACCAGATCACGGCAAACACCACCCATGCCGAGAACTTCATTCGGTCAGCGACCGCGCCCGAGATGAGTGCTGGGGTGATCGATGCGAAGGTCATGAAGAACGCCACCCCGAGAAGGTCGGTGCCGCTGATGCCATCGAGCCCGATCAGGTCGAAGTTGCCTATGAGCTTTCCGCCCAGTTCAAACCACCCCTGCTCTTCGTTTCCGTTGTTGCCCAACGAGTACGTGAAGAGCACCCACAGGATTGGCACGAAGCCGATGCACACCATGTTCATCATCAACATGTTGAGCACGTTCTTCGTGCGGGTCATGCCGCCGTAAAACAGTGCAAGTCCGGGCACCATAAACACCACGAGCGCAGTGGAAATAAGCACCCAGGCGATATCGCCGCTTTCCATATTTTGTTCCCTTTTGTTCGCCCCTGCGAGTTGTCGCAGCAGCACGATGAGTACGAAGGCGATCTCGACCAGGGTGTTCCCCCCGTTGTCGAGCCACTTTCATACGAGCACGTTCGGTCCCCATCGACACGAACGTTCCTCCAAGACGCTCCAATTGTTCATCCCCGCAATATCGCGCGTGTAACCGCCATGTTTCCGGAGTGTTAAATGATGTCCAGCTCCTAGCGCCCAGGCGAACGCAGGAACCAGCGCCTGGGGCGCCTAGAGGGTGAGGATCCCGTCGCTCAGACGCTTGAAGAAGACCGATCGTGGAAGTACTTCGGTGGCACCGGCGGCCCAGGCGAGACCGATCAGTTCGTCGTCAACATGGGACGCAAAGCCCACCACTCGGATTCCATTCGCAATGATTTCGGGTACCGCGTCGAGCACGCCCGGTCGTCCGAGATCGACGATCACCACGTCGGCGTCACAACCCGACAGTTGGGTGGTCGAGCGAAGCCGCTTCGCATCGGGGAAAGCGGCCCGGATCTTCGACTGATCCATAAGGTCGGGAGCGAAGGTGGCAACCCGAATGTCAGACACGCCCCTCGGCCTCCCGGCGTCGAAGGTGCACGAATGCCTTTGCCGCTCCCCACTCGAGCCCGGGCTGATGAAGGTCGGCGTGCACCGCGGCGAAGTTGGCAGGGGTGAGCCCGTAGGTGTCCTCGGGAAACGCATCGACGTCAAAGTCGGGTCGATGCGGTGGCGGCACGCCGGCATTTCTGAGCGCTTGCGTTGGGTACCGCACGGCCGACCGCACCAGCGACAGCGGGGTCGTGGTCTGCTCATCGATGTCGGTGGCCAACAGATCTCGAAGCTTCGGTTCGAGATCGGCGACCGCCGCCTGGCCAGCCTCGATGGCAGCCATTTCGAGTTGGCGGCTCAGCTGTCCGGCCTGAGTCGCAACCTCAGCAATACTGCGATGCACCCAGCCTGGGAGATGCTCGACGATTGCATCGGCAAGCGCTGCCGAGATTTCCACGAGTCGAGCCTCGTCGGCTTCCGACGCGCGTGCGGGATCATGCATCCGGTGTCTGCAAGGCCTGATTGAGGTTTCCGGAGCGCAATCCTTCGAGATCGAGCGTGACGTAGCGGTACCCGGCTGCCTTTACCGCCGCGATGATCTCCAGCCGCCGGGCAACCGCCTCGGCAAGGCGATCGTCGGGAACTTCGAGACGGGCGACGTCGTCGTAGTGGCGGACGCGCAGCGAGTCGAAACCCAGCTGCACCAGGTTTGCCTCGGCCCGGTCGACCGATCGCAGGATGCCAAGACTCACCGGGGTCCCATAAGGCAGCCGCGACGCCAGGCAGGCAGCAGCCGGCTTGTCAGCCGTTCGAAGCTCGAGGAGCCGCGACACTTCGCGCACCAGTGCCTTGTCGAACCCGGCCGCAACCAGCGGGAATCCTGCGCCTCGCGACTCGGCCGCCTGCTGGCCGGGCCGGTGATCGCCCAGGTCGTCGAGGTTCACGCCGAGAACCGCGGTGGCCTCTGCCTGTTCGGCAAGCGGGCCGATCTGGTCCATCAGTGCGTCTTTGCAGTGGAAACAGCGGTTGGCGTCGTTGACCCGGTATGCGGCGTTGAGCATTTCGTCGGTCTCGACCTCGACCCAGCGCATACCCCATTCGTCCGCAAGCTCCCGGCAATCGGAGCGCTCGCGTTCGGCCAGCGAGGGGGAGACCGCGGTGACCGCGAGTGCCTGGTCGCCCAGGGTGTCGGCGGCCACCCACGCCAGCAAGCTCGAATCCACACCGCCGCTGAAGGCAACGACGACTCGCTTGAGGTCAAGCAGTTCGCGACGAAGAGCATCGAGAGCGGCTTCGGGGCTGGCCGCGGGAGACGGTGGAGTGTCGAGCAGTGACATCAGATCGCCGAGAACTCGAGGCCTTCGCCCGCCCAGAGCACTCGCAGCGCCATGATGCCCAGAACCTCGCACAGGTTGGTCATGGGTTAGCTCAACCGGTCGGCGAGTTCGGCAACGGTGCTCACGATGCCGGCATAGAAGGGCCCGAACTCGGCGTAGTCGGACGACGCTTCGTCGAAACGCATGGTGTACACGACCTCTTTGAGGTCGTCGGGGAACTGTCCGAACAGGGTGACGCCCCATTCGTAATCGTCGATACCGGTCGAACCGGTAATGACCTGAAGGATGCGCCCCTTGAATGCTCGACCCGATTTCCCGTGCCCGTACATGAGCTCTTTGCGGTCGTCGAAGGGCAGGTTGAACCAATTCTGGCCCACGTTGCGGCGCTTGGACATGGGGTAGAAGCACCAGGCGGGCTTATCGTCGGGTGGCAGTTGCGGATACAGCCGCATGTTGCGCATTTCTTCGGGCACACCGGCTGCGTATTCGCTGATCTCGGTGAGAGAGACGTAGGAATCCACGATCTCGAGCCCGGCGGCGCTGATGCGGGTTTGAAAATCCCGAAGCTTCCACCAGTCGGCAGAAAGCACCATGAACGCCACCTCGGCCTTGTGTCCCAGGGTGGCGACAGGAATCACCTGAACATCGTCGGTTTCGGCTTTGGCCACTGCGGCAGCCACCTCGGCCCAATCGGCTCCGTGCGCTCCCTTGCAGAACAGGTGGAGAACACCCCAGCCCTCGGACGGAATCACTGGATCGGTCATACCGAAACGGTAGTTCGCCGCAGTGCGACTACCCGAGTTCGAGCGGGCTGTAGATGTTCATGGTGGAACCACGTGCGAAGCCGGCGAGCATGAGGTTGGCAGCCCGGGCGGTGTCGACTGCCAGCGCAGAGGGTGCGCTGACCGCAACCACCGCCGAGAATCCACCGGCCCAAGCCTTCTGCACCATCTCGAAACTGGCCCGGCCGCTCACGTACAGCGCCCGGTCGTTGGCGGGCAAACGGGCGTCGAGGAGTAGTCGACCGATGACCTTGTCGACTGCGTTATGGCGACCGATGTCCTCGCGTACCACGCCGATCTCGCCGTCGGGCAGGATTTCGGCAGCGGCGTGGACCGAGCCGGTCGATTCGAAGAGCGTTTGTAGCCCTCGCACCTTGTCGGGGGCGGCGAGGAGGTATTCCGCCGGAAACGGATCGACCTGCAACCGCCGAAGGCGGCTGGTGAGCTGCTCGAGCGTTTGTGATCCGCAGAGGCCACAGGAAGAGTTGGTGACCTGGAGCCGCGGCGTTGGCACCGGCGCCTGACCACCGGTCTCGACCGTGACGACGTTGTATTCGGTTGACACGGCAGAGCCGGTGGCGCAGTACCGAACCTTCTGCACCGTTGCGCCGCCAAGGAGCCCTTCGGCATACAGAAAGCCAGCCGCAAGCTCGAAGTCGTGCCCGGGCGTGCGCATGGTTGTGGCCACCTCGACCCCGTCGAGCTGGATCGACATTGGTTCTTCGACGATCAGGTCGTCGGGTGAGCGCGTGCGACCATCAGCATCAACCCGATAGGTAAGAAACTGCTCAGACCGGCCTTGCCGCATAGCCGAAGTCTCTCATGCCACCGAGGGCAAGTCATCGGTCGGGCTTGGACTGCAGCGGGTAGACGGTTGGTTCTGTGCTTCAGCTCGCGGCAGCAATCGTTGATTCGCCAATGGCTGCGATGAGCTGTTCTGGGGCGCAGGGCTTTGGGAGAATCCAGGCCACGTCGATCTCGCGCAGTTCGGCCTCAGCGTGTACCAGCGGATCGTTGCTGTAGAGCACAAGGCGGAGATGGTTGATGAACCCGCAGCGCCGAGATTCCTCGACGGCATCAAAGGTGTTGCCGACCCGAAGCCACTCTTCGGCGATGAGGCAATCGACCGGACCACCGCGTGCCCCGGCGAGCAACTCGCGTACCTCGCTGGCCGTGGCGGCAACGCTGACCCTGAATCCGGCGTCGGCGAGCACCAGTCGCGTATAGGTGCGGACCGCGTCGTCGCCGTCGGCAATGGCTACGTGAAGCATGGGTAGAGATTCGACCATCCACGCCGGACGCTTTATGGAAAGGGGCCGACCGGCTCATCTCTCCGTCATGAGCGCGGTCGCGATCTCGGTGATGCAGTCCGCAGTGTCGTTGAGCGCGCGATTTTCGCCGCATGTTTCAACGAGTGAACGAGTAGCCACCCGGTCGCCGACCCCATCAAAGACCCGCCCGGCTATGGCGACCACTTCGGTGCCGGCCTCGGCAGCGAGCGCAACAACCCCACCCACGACCTTGCCGTCGAAGGACTGCTCGTCGAGGAATCCTTCGCCGGTGATCACGAGGTCCGCCGACTCGATCGCGTGGAACAAGTCGAGCTCGTCAGCGACGTAGGTAAACCCGTCGACCAGGCGGGCTCCGGCTGCGGCGAGGCCTCCGCCCAGCCCTCCCGCTGCGCCCGCTCTGGGGAGTTCGAGCACATCAACGCCGTGTTCCTCCAGGTACACCTGGGCAAGTCTTTCGAGACGCCGTTCGAGCAGCTTGATCTGCGACGGGCTTGCTCCCTTTTGCGGACCAAAGATGGCGGGAGCGTCGAGAAAGCGAGTGCGAACATCGCATGCCACGATCAGCTCCACACCCCGAAGGCGCTGCAGCGGAAACATCGCTCGGAGCGCACCGAACCCTCCGTCGGTGGTTGCCGAACCCCCAACCCCCACCACGATTCGCTTTGCGCCTAACTCGACCGCCGACGCGATGAGTTCGCCCGTGCCGGTGGTGGTCGCGGCAACCGGATCGTTGTTCTCCGCCCCCACCAATGCCAGTCCGGAGGCGGCCGCCATTTCGATGGTCGCGGTTTTTGAGGATCGATCGAAGCGCCATGGGGCATCCACCAGATCACCAAGCGGACCGGTAACCATCTGCGACCGGTTCGGGCCACCGAGGGCATCCAGCAAACCCTCGCCGCCGTCAGCCAGGGGAATCGAGACGGTTTCCCAGCCAAGCTCATCAGCAGCAGCACGAACCGCCTCGCCCACACCC
>CAZGVQ010000275.1:0-5703 GCA_964529355.1 uncultured Acidimicrobiales bacterium | reverse complement strand
CCGCAGGACCGTTCACGCTCGATGTTCCTCGACGACTCGTATCGGGTCCCGATGGCGATATCGATCTCACCCGCACCGAGTTCTCGCTGCTCGAACTTCTGATGCGAAACCGCAACCTGGTGCTCGAGCGCTCGGTCATCTACGAACGCGTTTGGGGCTATGACTTCGGCGACTCCTCGCGCTCTCTCGACGTCCACATCGGCTACCTGCGTCGCAAGCTCGAGGCGGGTGGCTCCGACCGAATCATCGAGACCGTGCGAGGCGTAGGCTTCGCGCTGCGAGTCGAGGGCTGACATGAGTCTCGGCGCACGCTTGGCGCTGGTCTTTGCCGCAGTGGCTGCAATCACTGCCCTCACCGTTGGCGGGGCGGCATTCATCTCTACCGACCGTCAAGTGTCGAGCGAGATCGACCGCTTCCTTCGCGAACGGGCTACCGAGATCGCCGAAGGTCAACGGATTCGACCCCAGGCTCGGGGCGACGGTGTCGCCCGCGGTCGCGGTCGGATCATCGCGGTAAGTGCCGACGCCGAAGTTCAGATTCTCGCAGCCGACGGTCGGGTCATATCCAACACCGATCTGCTTCTGCCCGTCGATGAGGCCGACATCGGCCTTGCGTCCGGAGTAGGCAGTCCGGCTATTTCTATTCGTACCGCCACCATCGACGGCCAGGACTACCGGATCTTCACTCGCTCGCTGCAGCCCGTCGGTGCGATCCAGGTTGCTCGCTCGCTGCAAGAGTCCGACGATTTGCTCGAAGACCTTCAGGCTCGGCTGGGCGTGATCACCATCGTCGCCGCCTTGGTCGCGGCCGCGATTGGCTGGATGCTGGCCCAGCGAACAACCCGCCCGCTCCGCTCGCTCACCGCAGCGGTCGACGAGGTGGCCGAAACCCAGGACTTCTCCGTGCCGGTTCCCACCTCGGGCAATGATGAGGTGGGCCGCTTGGGCAGTGGGTTCAACAGAATGCTCGCTGCGCTCCAGCAATCCGAAGAACAGCAACGACGGTTGGTGCAGGACGCGGCGCATGAACTTCGCACACCGCTCACCAGTGTGACCGCCAACCTCGACTGGCTCGAACGGGCATCCGACCTCGACGACGAGACCCGCACAGCCACGTTGGGAAGCGTGCGACGCGAGGTCGATGAGCTCAACAACGTGATCACCGAGATCATCCAGCTGGCCACCGACTCGCGCGAGGAACCAACCCTGGTTCGAACCGACCTGGCACCTGTTGTTCAAGAGGCGGTTTCACTGTTCCGAGAGCGCACCGACCGCACGGTCAACGTGAATGCGGAAACCGCGCAGGTAATAGCCGATGTCGATGGTGTAGGCCGCGCGGTGGCCAATCTGCTTAGCAACGCCGATAAATACAGCCCGGCCGACGCGCCCATTGGCGTCACGGTGAGCCCCGCCGGAATCTATGTTGACGACGCCGGCCCCGGAATCCCCGAAGCCGAACGAGAAATGGTCTTCGATCGCTTCTATCGGCGAGACGAAGACCGGGCGATGGCGGGGTCGGGGCTTGGGCTGTCGATCGTGGCGAGCATCGTCGAACAGCACGGCGGCCTTCTCCACGTTTCGACGTCGCCACTCGGCGGCGCTCGTGTCGGTTTCAGCCTGCCACCAGGCTGACGCTGCGGGAAGTATCGAAAGACTTTGAATCTCGTTCGAATCAACTCAGGGTCGCAGGGTTCTAGAGTGGCCAACGCCACGGTTTTCTCGGTAAAACATGGGTCGTCTCCACACCAGACGAATGTTGTTAGTCGCTAGCGAAAACGGCCGATCGGTCGTTTTTTCACACCGCCACACCTGTCGTGTGGCTCAGAACTTCTTTTGGTGAGAACGGGGATATTTTTCAGTGGCATCTGGATCCGTCGAAGGCTGGCCACCGCCACCCAATCCGACTCAGGCTCATGTTGTAGAACAGGCGAGTTTTGCATTCGTCACAGCGGCGGAGCCGAGGTCTCACTCACAGAGATATCGAGGTCGGCCCATCATTCGCCTTCAACGCTGATCTACCAGTTCGGAAGTTATGCCGGCCTGAAGGACGCGATCTTCGTCGACATCACCCTCGATGTCGCCGAGCGGATTCAAGGCGCAGTCGACAGTCGCGACGACGGTGCGGCAGCCATCGACGTCATCGCCGCCGAGTTGGTTGCGTGGACGACCGAAGAACCCCAGGCTGCCGAGTTTCTGGTGCGGCAGAGTCCTACCGATCTCCGGTCGGCGGTATCGCACCGGTCGAACGCCCCGCTGTTGTCGTTGTCCGAGGCGCTCGTGCCATCGCTGGGACCCGCGCCCGAAGCCATCGATCGAGCAATACCGGTGCTTCATCAGGCCCTGAACATGGCTATCCGGTTGGCGCAGGCCAGCCCTGATGCCGCCACCGTCTCAGCTTTTCTTACCGACGCGATCCGCACCGCTGATGCAGCGGTCAGCCTTCTGCGAACCTAGCCGCAGCGGCAGCGCTTCGGATTTTGCGCTAGACATCCAACGTGCTCGGCGAATCCCCCCGACGCATGGATAGCCAGGAGAGGCAGTCATGGGTGTATTTGATTTTGTAAGGAACGCAGGCGCGAAGGTCGGTATCGGCAAGAGCACCGACGAGATCGCCGAAGAAGAAGCCGAGAAGGAAGCTGCGGCTGCCGCGGCAAAGGCCTCGATTCAAAAGATCAACAAGGCGCGCGTCGCCGAGAAGTCGAAGCAGGCGCAAGCAGACCGGGCTGAAAAGAAGCAGAACGCTACCGCTGCCAAACGTGCAGCGGCCGCCGAAGAACGGCGCAGCAACCTCAAGAAAGCCGATGCGCTCGAGGACTATGTGAAGCACCTTGGTCTCAAGGTCTCCGACATGGACATCCGCTACGACGACGGCACGGCCTTCATCAACGGCGTCTGCCCGAGCTACATCGACAAGCAGAAGCTGATTCTGGCTGTCGGAAACTGCCGGGGTGTGGGCGAGGTCGACGAAGACATCGAGATCAAGCGGGTCCAGCAGGATGCGCCCGATGAGGAAGAAGCAGCGTTCGTCACCGTGAAGAGCGGCGACACACTCAGCGCCATCGCCCGCGATCACCTGGGTGACGCCGGTCGTTACCCAGAGATCTTCGAGGCCAACAAGCCAATGCTCACCGACCCCGACCTGATCTTTCCCGGTCAGGTCCTCCGGATTCCCGGAGCGGTCTAGGCATCTACACTCAGGCCCATGTTTATCGATGGGTCATGGGTTGAAGCGATTTCCGGCGCGCGATTTGAGGTTACGAACCCCGCCACCGGCGAAGTAATCGGCGATATGCCCGATGGCTCCTCGGCTGATGCCGAGGCGGCCATCGCGGCAGCCGATGCCGCGTTCCCTGCATGGTCGACCACCACGGCGTATGAGCGGTCGAGCATTCTCTACCGGGCGTGGCAGCTCATGACCGAACGGTCGGCCGAGCTCGCCGAGTTGATGACCCGCGAGCAGGGCAAGCCGCTAAAGGCATCGACCTTCGAGGTGAAGTACGGCGCTGACTTTCTGCTGTGGTTCGCCGAGGAAGCCAAGCGGGTCGAGGGCCACTGGCTGCCGTCGGCCCGACCCGATCAACGGTTCCTCTCTATACGCCAACCGGTCGGGGTGGTGGCGGCAGTGACGCCGTGGAATTATCCGATCTCCATGCTCACCCGCAAGATGGGCCCGGCGCTGGCCGCTGGCTGCACCATGGTGCTCAAGCCCGCCGAGGCGACGCCCCTGTGCGCCAAGGCCATTTTCGAGATCTTTGCCGACGCCGGTTTGCCCGACGGCGTCATCAACATGGTCACCGCACTCGACCCGGTGCCGATCGGCGAGGTGTTCACCTCGGACAAGCGGGTGAAGAAGCTCACCTTTACCGGCTCGACAGCGGTTGGACGCAAGCTGGCCGGAGCCGCGGCATCGAATCTGCAGCGGGTGTCGGTGGAGCTCGGTGGGCACGCGCCGTTCATCGTGTACCCCGACGCTGACCCGGTGCACGCCGCCAAGGGTGCGGCTGCGTTGAAGTTTCTGAACTCGGGGCAGGCATGCATCAGCCCCAACCGGCTGTACGTGCCTACCGAACTTCTCGATGCCTTTACCGAAACGTTGGTAACCCGGGTCGGCCGCGTGAAGGCGGGCAACGGGTTTTCCGAGGGCGTGGGCGTGGGCCCGTTGGTAAATGACGCCGCGGTGGCCAAGGTGGAGAACCAGGTGGTCGATGCCCGGGCCAAAGGCGCCGAGGTGCCGGTGGGCGGCGACCGCCTCACCGACGGCGAGTTCGCCAATGGGCACTTCTTCGCGCCGACGGTGGTCACCGGCGTGACTCCCGAGATGCTCATCAGCCATGAGGAAACCTTCGGCCCGGTGGCGCCGGTCATCGCCTATGACGACCCCGACGAGGTCATCGATTTGGCCAACGCCACCAACTACGGCTTGGCCGCCTATGTGTACACCCGCGATATCTCCACCGCCTTTCGGGCGTTTGAGGCCCTGCGCTTCGGCATCATCGGTATCAACGACGTCAACCCGACCTCGGCGGCCGCGCCATTTGGCGGCGTGGGCGACTCGGGTCTGGGTCGCGAAGGTGGCCACGAAGGGATCGACGAGTACCTCGAGACGAAGCTGGGCGGGTTCGCCCTGTAGAACCGCTCGTGTGACCGACGGCTCGTCGATGTTAGAGCATGTAACAAAAAAGATAGACAGAGTAACTCATCGCTGTTACCGTCTGCGCTCATGGCAGACCTACGTGCTGATGCCCTGACGCATCTCGTGCCGCACTTCACCAAAGGTGCTGCCTGGCGCGACTCGGACCTCCTCGTCATCGACCGCGGCGAAGGCTGTTATGTCTATGACTCAGACGACATTGAATACCTCGACGGGCTCTCGGGTCTGTTCTGCGTAAACATGGGCCATGGCCGATCTGATTTCACCGCGGCCGCCGCAAAACAGATGGACCGCCTGGCGTACTCCCCGGTGTGGGGCATGGCGCACCCGGCATCGATCGAGGCCGCTCGCATGATCGGCAAGGTGGCTCCGGGAGACCTCGACGAGGTCTTTTTTGTGAGCTCGGGTTCCGAAGCGGTGGAGTCGGCCATCAAGTTTGCCCGCAACTACCACCTCAGCCAGGGCGACACCGAGCGCTACAAAGTGATCGCCCGTAACTGGGCCTATCACGGCACCACCCTCGGAGCGTTGGCCGTTACCGGCATCCCCAAGTTTCGCGAGCCGTTCCTGCCCAACCTTTGGGACGGGGTCCGCCATGTTCCCCACACGCTCGACCATTCGGTTCCCGCGGGCACCCCGGCCGCCGAGCTTCCCTGCGTCACGGCCATCGAAGAGATGATCCTCGCCGAAGGGCCCGAGACGGTGGCCATGCTCATCGCCGAGCCGGTGCAGAACGGTAGGGGAGCCGTGGTGCCGCCCGAGGGCTACTGGCAGGAACTCCGTCGGATCTGCGACAAGTACGGCGTGCTGCTGTGCGCCGACGAGGTCATCTGCTCGTTTGGCCGGTTCGGTCACTGGTTCGCCAGCGAGCGTTTCGACGTCGTCCCCGACATGATCACTTTCGCCAAGGGGGTCACCTCGGCGTATCAACCCCTTGGTGGTGTGGTCATGCGCACGCCGCTGGTCGAAGCGATCTATGACTCCGAGATGGGCGCCTACATGCATGGTTCCACCTTCGGAGGGCACCCGGTAGCCCCTGCGGTCGCCGTCGC
>CAZGVQ010000274.1:0-5721 GCA_964529355.1 uncultured Acidimicrobiales bacterium | reverse complement strand
TTGCGTCGAGGTGACGCACTGCGAGGTCGAGAATCTTCCCCAGAACCCGGTTGGCCTCCGCGAGTTCGTCGGCGCTCGCCTGTCCGGATGCAAGATTGGGCGTCAGGTTTCCCAGCAGTTCGACGAGTCCGGGCATCTGCAAGAGGGCAAAGGCATCGGCAGGGTCTTCGATGGAATCGACCACTGCGAACGCGGGGTTCTCGACCGTCAAGAGCCACCCACGAGCAGTGGCATCTCCGTCGGCGAGAGCCGTGGGCAACGTCGCGTATCGCCAGACGAAGGTCGGGTCCGACATGAGCCCGTCGATACGAGCCAGCGCATCCGCAACGGTCGCAACGCCGTAGGCCCCGGATCGGAGCAGCAGGGCGATTCGCAACACATCGATGGGCTCGTCGCCATCGAGCAGGTGGGCGGCCTCCATCGGCTGTGCGGTCTGCGACCACGCGATCAGGAGCTGGAGGGGCACCACGAAGTCGTCCGCGTCGCCAATGAGATCGGGATGGGTGAGGAGGCGATCGACATCGGCGGCCGTCAGCCGACGCACCATTGCGACGGCGACCCCGGTCTCTCCGGCCGCCCGCACCAACAGCTCGTCGAGCGCTTCGCGAATGGCCTTCGGGTCCTCACCGGTCCGGAGGAGTCCGATGAGCTCGGCGGTACCCACCACCTGAAGTTCGGGTAACCGACGAGGAAGTTCGACCACCGACATCCGGTGCGCAGCGGGATCGCCATAGCGCGCCCGGATGTAGTGAACCCGCCACTCGAGATCGCGCGCGCCCGCATCGGTGGACTCGCCCAGCAGGCGGAGCGTGTCGGGCACCGAGCCGTAGCGGTCGCCGAGTTGGGCCACCGCGTCACGCCACGGGGTGGCGAGAGTTCGACGGACGTGATCGAGCGCCGCACTGGTGGTGCGGTAGGTGTCGACGATGGCATCAGCGGCGACGAGGTCGATGGCGATTTTACCCATCGGCTTCGCCCTCCCGAGAGCGCTCGGCGGCCTCAGCGGCGCGAGCGTCTGCGGCGTCTCGAGACGCCTCCCGGGCGTCGGTCTCAAACCCCGCTGCGGCACGGTCGAGTGCGGCGGCAAAGGCAGTGCTTTCCTCTGCTGCAGCACGGCAGCGCTGACGCATCCGACGAAGCTCATCTCTGGACCGCTCGGCTGCGACGCTGATCCAGACACCTTCAAGGTGTCGAGCGCTCAGCGGGTCATAGGCGGACGCCAACGGCGCAGAGCTTGCGCGGATATCGCGAGCCAGTTGCCGGAGCCGGCGCGCCCGGTCAGCGTAGCCGCGAGCCCTCGAATCAAAGTCTGCTGCCGTAGGCACAGCAGGCGCCTCCCGAACCAGCGCCATGGATCGGCACGGCTAACCCAACGAAGGGTCGTCATGGCCGAAGCGCTTGGAAATTGTCGGGAGGAAGTCGCGCCAGCGCCGTGGCAACCTCGATGTGTCCAAGGTCGGTGACGCCAAATTTGATATGTGCGGAAATTACATGAAATATACACCCGATTCAAATCGGCGCAGACCTATCCGTCGACCTGGACCGATTTCCAAAGCCACACGCCCGTTGCCCCAAGCACCATGGCGAAGACGATGCCCAGATGATCGGCGCCGTCGCCCAAACCCAACCAGGGTTCCTGGGTGGCACGAATCACGTGGGTGAGCGGCAACCAGTTGGCCACCGATTGCATCGATTCGGTGAGTGAGGCGGGCGGAGGCCCGCCACCCGACAGCAAGAACATTGGAAAGAAGAGTGTGAGCCCGATGCCCGACGCCGCACGGGCGGTGGGAAAGAGCATCCCCAAGGCGACTCCGATACTGATGAACGCAAGCGTGCCGGCCGTCAGCCCGACGAGAGTACGTGTCAGGTCTTCGACAGCCGGAAGGCCATCGCCAGCGACAATCGCCGCACCGATCAGGGCAATAAAACCCAGCAGCGCGAAAATCACGCCGGACAGGTACTGCACGAGAGGGAACACCCATCGATGAAACCCCGCGGTTTCATACCGCCGAATCACCCCCTGCTCTCTGTACGACGCAACCCTCGACGGCACCATAATGAGCCCGATGGCAGCCAGAACCACGCCGAAATAGGCGGCGGCATAGAAGTGGCTCGGGTTGATGAACTCGAATCCCGAATCGTTGGCTTCGGTGCCAAACACGCCGCCGAGCACCACCACGGTCACCACCGGGAAACCGAGCACGAACACGAGTACCTGTGGTTCCCTGAGGAACAATCGAAGTTCGGCGACGAGTAGGCGCCGCACCATCTGCAAACGGGTCATCAGACCTCCTCGGCTTCGAGAAGTGTCTGCAAGGCGTTTTCGAGCGATGGCTGCTGCACTCGCAGAGCAATGCCCGCCCGGCCCCGCTCGATCAACTCGTGACCCAGATGGGCCACCATCGTGGCCAAACCAGAACATTCAACATCCGAGCCAACGATGCGGCTTGCGCCAACGCCCGGAACCCTACCGAGCCAGTCGAGGTCCGCAACGTCGCCTTCAAACCGCACCCGCACGCCTGGCCCAAACCGATCGATGAGCCCCTTGGGAGTGTCCTCAGCGACAACGCGGCCCCGATCCATCACGGCGACCCGGTCGCAGAGAGCCTCGGCTTCTTCCATGAAGTGGGTGACGAGTACCACGGTTGTACCGGTCCGACTGACCCGCTCAATCAATCGCCAAACCGACCGACGCGCATCGGGGTCAAGGCCCTGTGTGAGTTCGTCGAGAAACACCACTTCGGGTTGATTGAGCAACGCCAATGCCAGAAACAGCCGTTGGCGCTGCCCACCCGACAACGAACCGAACGGCTTCTTGGCCAGTGGTGAAAGGGTCCAAGCGGTCATCGCCTGATCAACCTCTTGTCGATCTCGGGCGAACAATCGAATGGCCTCGCCGACCCGGAGCCGTTCGGGAAGCTGCGACTCCTGGAGCTGACTACCAACCCGCCCGAGCAGAGACGATCGCTCGGAGAAGGGATCGCAGCCCAGCACGCGGACCCGGCCAGCGTCAGGTCGTCGAAGGCCCTGCGCGCACTCGACCGTGGTGGTTTTTCCTGCGCCGTTGGTGCCGAGGATCCCATAGATCTCGCCGGGTCGGACTCGGATCGATACGTCATCCACAACCGTGACGCCCGAGTAGTTCTTCGTGAGGCCCTCGAGCTCGAGCACCGCTCCGTCGTATTTTGTCATACACCGAGCATCTGGGATTTCTGTGCCGATGTCATCGGCCCACAGGGGGAACGCTGATCCCCTACCCCGGGTCGATACGGCCCGGCCTATCGATATGGCCGTGTTGATAGGCGTAGACGATCGCACCAGCTCGATCTCGCACGCCGAGCTTCATGAAGATCGAGCCCACGTGGCTCTTCACGGTCGCGATTCCCACAATCAACTCCTCGGCGATCTCGGAATTGGAAAGGCCACGGGCCATGGCCCGCAGCACCTCGTTCTCGCGACCTGTGAGGAGATCAGCGTTCTCGGCCTGCCTCGACGTCGGCAGTACGTGGCTGCGGTGATGCTCGAGTATCCGGGGTGTGACGATGGGGTCGAGCCATGACCCACCCTGGGCCACGGTTCGGGTTGCTCGGATCAGGTCGTCCGCGGGTGCCTCCTTGAGGATGAAACCAGCGGCCCCCGCATCGATTGCGCCCCACAAAATCTCGTCGTCATCGAAGGTGGTGAGCACCAGAACCGGAGGGCCATCAACATCTCGAACCCGGCGAGTTGCCTCAATCCCGTCCATCCCGCGCATCCGGACATCCATCACGATCACGTCAACATCGTGGGATTCGAGCTGCTCGATGGCCTCTTCACCATCACTCGCCTGGCACAAAACGTCCAGGTCGTCTTCGCTGCGAAGGATCCTCGCCAGGCCATCGCGTATCAACTCCTGGTCATCGACCAGCTGGATCGAGATCTTCGAGCCCGTCATCTGCGTTGCGCCCCAACCCGCAACGGCAGGCTTGCCTCGACAATCCACCCACCGCTGGCCGGCCCGGCGAGAAGCGAACCCCCGACCGACTTGGCGCGCTCGCGCATCGACACCAATCCAAACCCGGAACCTCCAAGGTCTGGGCCTCCGGGTCCACCGGTCCGACCGCCTCCACCACGATTCTTGACCGAGATTTCGCAGCGCTCGTCGTCAACCGAGACCATCACTGAGGTCGATGCACCGAGCGCATGTCTGGACACATTGGTCAGAGCCTCCTGGGTGATCCGATACCCGGCCAGCGCAACCGACGGCTCCACTGCGTCGACCGTTCCATCAAGCACCAACGTGACGTCCATTCCGGCGTTCGCAAACTCTTCCACCAGCGCAGGGATATCGTTCAGGTCCGACGCCGGGACCGCTTGATCCGATTCATCGATGTCGTCGCGAAGCAACGCGACCGTACGACGAATCTCGGCCAGACTCCGACGTCCTGCCTCCTCGGCCTGCACCAATGCCCGTTCAGCCTCGTCCGGATCCTTGTGCACCAGATGTCGAGCACCGCCCACATGCAACAAAACGACCGAAAGCGAGTGGCCGACCAGGTCATGGACGTCACGGGCGATTCGGCGACGTTCGTGCAGCGCCGCCTGGTCGGCTACCAGCGCTCGAGTGCCGTGCAACTCCTTCACGGTATGTCTGAGGCGATACATCAGCTCGCCACCGCCCCAGCCAAAAAACAAGCCGAACAGCCAGTTTGGCCAGCCAAAGTTGTCGATCGCATCGACAATCCCGAGGGTGACCATCGTGGCCCCGAAAATCCCGATCATCGTCCGCACATACCGCCGGCTTTCGGCTTCACCCGCCATCGCCACCACAGCGATGACCGAGATCATCATCGACACTTCGTGATTGCTCTCGATCAGATTCAGCACCAGGGGCACCCACACGCCCACCGGATCCACGATCCGCACATACCTCGAGTCCGAGAACGCCCACCACCAGAAGATCGCAACGGTCGGCGCGAGAAAGACCCAACTGATGATCTCGTCGTCGCGGGTGATGAACGCTGCGATCGCGACAAGAGTTACCGCCGCCGCAAACACGCGACGAAGTACGAAGGGATCGAGCATCCAGGATGGGGCTTCGAAGGCCACCTTCTCACGGTAGGTGACAACGCAACTCGACACATCCGCCTGAAGGGTGATTGACGCCGTCCACCCTCAGGAGGGCCGGGACACGACCCGATGGCGAGTTACTCGGTGTCGGAACGCAGGACTGCTCGCGGGGTCCGCAGCAGAATTCCAAGATCGGTCCGGAGACTCACGGTCTGCACATATTCGAGATCGAGCATCACGCCATCGATGATGTCGCCGCGACGTTCGGGAGAGATCTGCCAGAGTCCGGTCATGCCGGGCTTCACCTGATTGCGGGGATGGTCGACCAACCCGTGTTGCGCAGCCTTGCCCCAAACTTCAGGGCGAGGGCCCACCAGACTCATCTTTCCCGACAACACATTGAAGATCTGTGGCAGTTCGTCGAGACTGAGCGCTCGGAGCATTCTGCTGCCTGCGGTGGTGCGATCGCGCACGTCAACGACAAGGCCCATGTTTGCGCGGTTGGTCAGATCGATCACCGGTTCGGCACGCATCGTGCGATATTTGAGGATTCGGAACGGGCGTCCGTATTCGCCGACCCGGAGTTGTCGGTAGAACAGCGGCCGACCAATCGAAAGCACCACCACCAGCGCCGCGAGGGCGAGCAGCGGCACGATAGCCACAGCGATAATG
>CAZGVQ010000273.1:0-5734 GCA_964529355.1 uncultured Acidimicrobiales bacterium | reverse complement strand
GGCTGATGCCGCCATCCTCGGCCACGATGGAAGTGTCGGGATGCGCTTCTTTCCAGTCAGCCCAGGTGCTGGTGATGACCGAAAGCTGCTCGAGCTCTACTTCGGCGTCCAGCAGCGGGCCGGACAATGCCTGACCCGTGAAGGTGTCGAAGATCGAGAAGTTATCGAGGTCGAACATCACCTTGTTGCTTCGGGCGAGGAGGCCCGACGTGCGGAGCTCCAGGGTGTCGAACCCGTCGACGTTGTCGGTGAAGTACGCCTGGGCCGAACCACAGAGGGTGCAGTAGGGGATGCCGACTCGGCGGCCACCGATGGTGGTGTTGACCATCTCGTGGACCTCCATGATGTTCTTCGGGAACGCCACGGCCTCATCGTTGACCACCACGCCGAAGACCGTGCGCTCATCGGGATACCAGTCGCCACCCGCCGCGTCGGTGAGGGCGGGGTCGTTGATGGTGGGGATACAACCGCGCTGGCACACGCTCACCACGTCGTCGCGGGCTCGATCGTCGATCAGCACACCGCCCCAGCTGTAGAAGCGCCAGTCGATAAGTGAGTCTTCATCGTCGAAGAAAGGCGCCCAGCGCTCGTCGACCAGCTCAAATGGCACCCGCTTCCAATCGACATAGCCGGGTGGCTCGGGGATATCCCAAGCGATAAGCGCGTCGGTGGCGGTTTTCCAGTTGAACTGCTCGCGAAGCGGCAGGCCGGTAAGGGTTTCGAAGGCGGTGGTCACCGCTCCGCTGTCGCCGCCGGGGGTGAACCGCATCAGGTCGGTAAGCAGCCACGCGGCGCGCACGTCGCCGGCTGCGCCGATCTCGAGCACCGACTCGTCGTTGTTGCTGGCGGTCCGCAGCGCGTTGACCGTGGAGTCGAGCGCTGCAATGAGCTCGGGACTCAGTGGTCCGGTGTTCACCTCAGGTGGGGTTAAGAAAGCTACGCCGTCGGAATTCAAGAGGTCTCCTGTGGGTCGCGGAGGGAGGGTTTCGCCGACGGGCGCCGTACTTGACGACCCGCCGCTACATGCCGCCGCCAGAACAATCATGGCGAGGCCCACAATCCAGGTACGAAAGTTCTTCACGAATCCGAAACGCCGTCCGGCACCAAATCGTTCCCTCTATCTTGTGCGTCCTGGGAATACAGTTCACAAAGACGTAACAGGAAATCTCGTAACTCAGTGCCCCCCTAATGCGTCTCATAGGTAGCGCACTTACTACGCTGAGCTGTTCAGTGGGTTGGTGGTGCAGAAGGTTTGCCCTCGAATCCAATGTTGACGTCCATGGAGAATCAGTGATCCCTCGTAGCGAATCGGTCGCCTTAATGGATGCGGTCGCGCCTACCATCAAACGGCTTATTGCCGAGCACAAGGCTCGCCGTGAACACTGGTACTTCCACGAGTTTGTTCCTTGGGAGCAGGGCCGAAACTACGTCGACGAGCCGTGGGATAAGTCTCAGGCCACGTTGCGTCCCGAGGTTCGCACGGCTCTGCTGTTGAACCTTCTCACCGAGGACAACCTGCCTTACTACTACGGCCAACTTGCCACCACGTATGGCGAAACGCCGGTCATGGCCGATTGGCGTGGCCTCTGGACCGCCGAAGAAGGTCAGCACGCGATCGCGATGCGTTCGTATCTCCTCGTCTCGCGTAACGTCGACCCGCGGATTCTCGAAGACGACCGCATGACTACCGTCACCCGCGGCTGGGACAACGCTGACAACGGCATTCAGGACCCGCTCGATCTTTTCGTCTACACCGCAACCCAGGAACTCGCGACCCGCCTGAGCCACTTCAACTCCGGGCAACAGGCCGACGACGAAATCGCCTACGAGCTCATGAAGCGCATCGCCTCAGACGAGAACCATCACTTCCTGTTCTACAGCGGTGTGGTTACCGAGATGCTCAACCACATGCCATCAGAGGTGCTCATCGCGATGGCCAAGGTCAACCAGGCCTTCGCCATGCCCGGCACCACCATGCCGCAGTGGACCCGCCGCTCGCTCGAGGTGGCCAAGGCCGGAATCTACAACCACCGGGTCCATGCCGAGAAGGTCCTGACCCCACTGTTGCGGATCTGGAAGCTCGACCAGATCACCGACCTCACCCCCGAGGCCGAGCAGGCCCGCGACTACATGATGGCGCTGCCGGACGAGTACATCGCAATGGCCGAATCCTTCGAGGCCCGACTCGCAAAACGAGCCTCAAAACGAGCCAAGAAGCCAGTAGCCGTCGGCTAAAAGTTAACCAAAGGTGCCAGGCACCTTTGGTTAACTTCGCTAGTTCTCGATTGTTGTCGGTGGGGTTTCCCCATCGACGGCGTCCGGCACGTCACCCTCGGGAACCTCGCCATCCGGGTTGTCCGGTGCCAGCGTGGTCGGCGGGGGGAGTGTTGTTGGGGGAGTGGTGGTGAGGACCCGGCGGGGGATGTAGCGCACTTCGATGTCGGGGTCGTCCAGATCGATCGCATCGCTCAGGAGCGCGTGGAGGCTGTCGATACGGGGTGCGCGATCGCCGCTGATCTCGACGATGACGCCGCCCGGGCTCAGGATGAGATCGTTGACGACGATGGGGTTGCCGGAGTTGGCGGTGGTGTCGGCCCATTCGTTGGCCACCCGCCGCAGCCGCGCGGTTTCGACTTCTTCGGTGGTTGGTTCGGGAGCTTGCTCGACCACCAATGACTCGGTACGAATTCGGGTGATGGTGACTTCGGGTTGCTGGCCGGTTGCCTCGAGAATCGCTTCGGCCAACACGACCTGGTCGGGGGGTTCGGTCGAGCCGGTTATGGTGCCGGTGATCTCGTCGGCCTCGATGCTCAGGTTGGAGACCGTGTAGTCGCTGTCGGCGCTGGAAGCCTCGAGCCAGTCGTCGATGATCTCCTCGACATCTCCGCGGAACACCTCGATGTCGCTGGGCGGCTCAACCTCCGGAGCATCGGGTGCGGCTCGGGTTGTGCGGGTGAGTTGCACGTCGACATCGACGTCGTCCCCCCAGATGGGAATCAATTGACTACGCAGGGATTCGGTGAAATCGGGTTGGTCGGGACCTTCGAGCGAGACCAGAACATTCTTGTCGTCGATGTCGACGTCGCCGATGATCTCGAGGTTCCGGTTGCCGATCCAGGCGACGACCGCCTCGTAGGTTTGTTGGTTCTGCCGGGCATTGGAGTACAGGTTGGAGCTGCTGAAGGCCAGCGGAATCGCAATGAGCGCGGTAGCGACTGCGGCGACCGCCAGCCCTCCGAAGACCCAGGGCGATCGTGGACAGTCGGCGCTGAGGGACCAGGCCGGTGATGACGAACACCAGCGCCCCGGCGAACACGATCGCCGAGAGGTTGGCGAAGTACAGCAGGAAGGCGCCTTGGGCCAGCGCGGGCGAACCGGCTTCGAGCAGGTAGCCGACAACACAGAGCGGCGGTACCAGGGCCACCGCCACGGCCACGCCCGGCAGCGAACTGGACATGTCGGATCGTACGGTCGCGTACGCGCCCGCTGCGCCTGCGGCGATGCCGACCACCAGGTCGCGAATGTCGGGGCGGGTTCGCGAGAGCACCTCGTTGGGAATCTCCTGGTTGGGTAGGAGCCGGGCGAGGAGGTACGACAACAAAATCACGCCAGCGGTGGCCAGAATCACCGTGAATGCCGAACGCGCGGCGTGCCCACCGAGCGCCATGGCGATACTCGCGGCAAGACCCAGCACCGGCGCCATCAGCGGCGCGATGAGCATGGCGCCGATGACCAGCGCCGGCGAGTTCAGATCGAGGCCCATGACGGCCACCAGCGCCGACAGCGTGATCATCACCGTGAACCGCTGCACCCAACCCTCTTCGGGCTGTACGTGGATGGCGGTGAGAATCCGCCGACGATCTTCGGGGGTGACCTTTGGGATATGGAACGTACCCGCTGGCAATCGACGCTTGGGGTTTCCCGCCGCGGAATCAACCGGAACCGGCGCGGTGGCCTTTGTCCCTGAGCTGTTCGCCGGGCTGGCCGGGTAGTCCGAGGCTGGGGGATTCACCAGTGGAGCTTTCCACGATCTGGATCGATTGGAGCGGGTGGGGGTAATCGAAACCCCATCATCAGATTGGAAATCTGAGGTTCTACCGTTGAACTACACCCGCAGGTGCTTGCCGAAGCAAACGTTCGGCCTTTGACTCTACCGACATCCCGGTCGACAACAAACATCCGGAAACATCCGGAAAGAGCCGCGATGAGGCGCCCGGAGCGGCCCTCGCAGCGGGTAATGAGCTGCCCGGTTGGTCCGTTCGGTCGCTTCGGTAGCAACATTGCGAGGTGGCAAGCACCGTGAAAAGCACCGTAACTGAACTCGAAGACAACAAGGTCAAGATCAGCGTCGAAGTCGACGCCGATGTCTTCGAACCCGAAGTCGACAAGGCGTTCAAGCGTCTGGCCAAGGAGGTTCGTCTTCCGGGCTTCCGTCCGGGCAAGGCGCCTCGCAAGATTCTCGAGGCCCGACTCGGCGTCGGCTACGCCCGCGAGGACGCACTTCGTGAAGTGCTTCCCGATTACTACTCAGCCGCGGTGGCCGAGAACGACGTCGATGTCATCGACCAGCCCGAGATCGACATCACCGGTGGCCAGGAAGAAGGAAACGTCACCTTCGATGCCACCGTTGAGGTGCGCCCCATCATCACCGTTGCCGGCTACAACAACCTCCGCATCGAGGTTCCGAGCCCAAAGCTCACCGACGACGAGATCCAGGCTCAGATCGATCGGGTGCGCCAGCCCCACGCCGAGTTGGCCGAGGTCGATCGCGCGGCCGCCGATGACGACCACGTGCTCATCGACATCGCCAGCAAGATCGGCGACGAAGAACTCGCGGGCCTCACCACCGAGGACTACGACTACGTGGTCGGCTCGAACGCGGTAGGTATCGAGGAGATCGATGAAAACCTCCGGGGCGCGTCGGCCGGCGACACCCTCGACTTCACCGCCGAGCATCCCTCACCCGATGAAGAGAACGACATCTCGTTCAGCATCACGGTCAAAGAGGTGAAGGAATCGGTGCTCCCCGAACTCACCGACGACTTTGTCGCCGACAACACCGAATTTGCTGACATCGAGGCATTGCGCGCCGATATCGATGCCCGCATGGGTAATGCCAAGCGCGAACAGGTGTCGATGGCGGTAAACGACAAGACCGCCGAGGCGTTGGCCAACCTGGTTACCGACGATGTTCCCGATGCGCTCGTCAATGCAGAAATGCAGAACCGAATTCAGGATCTGAGCATGCGTCTTCAGGGTCAGGGACTCACCCTCGATCAGTATCTGAGCTTCAGCGGAATGGAAGCCGAGGAGTTCACCGAACAGCTTCGCGAGGGCGCCGGACAGGCCGCCAAGGTCGATCTTGCCCTCCGGGCCATCGTGGTCGCAGAAAATGTTGAGGCCACCGACGACGACGTCAATGAAGAGATGGAGCGACTTTCGGAGGCATTTGGCCAAGATTCCGCGGTAATTCGTGAGCAGCTCGAGTCGGCTGGGCAGATTGAGGCGGTACGCTCGGACCTACGAATTCGCAAAGCGCTTGATGACCTCTCCGAATCGGTGGAGATCGTCGACGAAGACGGCAACCCCGTCGACCGAGCGGATCTAGAACTCATTGAAATTGAAGAGCCCGAATCCGACGATTCGACCGACGACACCGCAGAGGTGTCCGAAGAGGAATAAACCAAAAATGCAGAACTACTACATGCCGAGTGTCATCGAGAAGACCAGCAAT
>CAZGVQ010000272.1:5661-5736 GCA_964529355.1 uncultured Acidimicrobiales bacterium | reverse complement strand
TCTGGAAATAAGACATGGACGGCTGTGGGACATGCCGAAGGCGTGGAGCCGAAGGGCGAAACAGGATGAGGGTCG
>CAZGVQ010000272.1:227-5561 GCA_964529355.1 uncultured Acidimicrobiales bacterium | reverse complement strand
CCAGCAAGGGCGACATGGATGGCTGTGGGACATGCCGAAGGCGTGGAGCCGAAGGGCGAAACAGGATGAGGGTCGTCCGCCGCGCCAGCAAGGGCGACATGGATGGCTGTGGGACATGCCGAAGGCGTGGAGCCGAAGGCGAAACAAAGCAAGACTGTCATACCCCTTTGGCATGCTCTCTTTATGCGTTTGACGCCCGGTTCGGGAAAACCCTGTTTGATCGGTAGGATTGTTCAGTCATATTCGTTTGCTCAGCCTCTTCTGGTGCAGGCAAGCGGAGGACCCTGCTCCACATCGTGTGGGGCTCCGTCATTCGGAACCAAAGGGAGAAAAGCATGCCCAACCGGGCGTATGAACTGATGACCATTTTCGAGAGCGAGGTCGAACCACCCGCGATCGAAGCCATTCTCAAGAGGGTCGACGAGTTGGTGGTTGCCGGTAGCGGCAGCGTCGCCAGTCTCGACAACTGGGGCAAGAAGCGCTTTGCGTACCCCATCGACCACAAGTGGGAAGGCACCTACGTGGTCCACGAGATCGTCACCGAAGCGACGAACCTCGATGACGTCGAGCGCATGCTTCGGCTCGCGGACGAAGTCGTCCGCCACAAGCTCCTGCGTCTGCCAGAGCACGAAGGCCAAAAACGTGGTCTTCTTGAAGGCGGCGCGGCCCCGGCAGCAGCTCCAGCTGCAGCCGAATAACCCACGAGGTACCTCACATGGCATTCGATAACACCATCACCGTTGTAGGCAACATCACCCGCGACCCAGAGCTGCGTTTCACCCCTAGTGGTGCAGCGGTAGCGAACTTTGGCGTCGCTTGGAACAAAAAAGGCTTCGACGGCAAAGAAGACGAAGTTTCGTTCTTTGACGTCACCTGCTGGCGGCAGTTGGCCGAGAACGTCAGTGAGAGTCTCACCAAGGGCTCGCGCGTTGTCGTCTATGGCCGTCTCGAGCAGCGCTCGTGGCAGACCCAGGACGGCGACAAGCGTTCGAAGGTCGAGATCATTGCCGACGACGTTGCGCCCAGTCTCAAGTGGGCCAGCGCACAAATCACCCGGAACGAATACTCCGGTGGTCAGGGTGGCAGCCAGGGAGGTGGCGGACAGAATCGTCCCGTCGCCAACACCCCAAGCGCCGCACCCGCGTACGACACCGACGAAGAACCCTTCTAGATCTAGGACCAATCATCATGGCAAAGCCAGCGCCCAAGCGTGGCAAAAACAAGGACAACGCTCGACGTGCCAAGAAGCGCGTCAGCATCCTTACCGAAGAGAAGATCACCTACGTTGACTACAAAGACATCAACGTCTTGCGTCGGTTTGTCTCTGACCGCTCAAAGATCCGGGCCCGTCGGGTAACCGGAAACAGCACCCAGCAGCAGGCCGAGGTCGCTCGCGCGATCAAGAACGCCCGCGAGATGGCGCTGTTGCCCTACACCGTGCGGGTCACCACCCAGCGCGGCAGCGGCCGCGATCGCGGTCAGCGGGCCGATGGACCACCACCACGTCCCACCGCTCCGCCGCCAGGCACCGAAGAGGGCGAAGGTACCGACGAGAATGCCGAGTTGGCTGCCGATACCGGCGCTGAAACCGGTGAGGCAACCGCCGCCGAGATGCTCGACGTCAGCGAAATCGAAGGGGTCACCGTTGGTGCCGCCGACGAGTCACCCGCCGAGGGGGAAGCATGAAGGTAATTCTGCGAACCGATGTAGAGGGTCTCGGAAAGAAGGGCGATATCGCCGACGTAAGCACCGGCTACGCGCGTAACTACCTTCTTCCGAAGGGCCTCGTGCTCAAGTCGACCCCGGGTGCCGAAGCTCAGGCCGAGGCAATGCGCGAAGCGCGTGTCATGAAGTCGGCCGAAGATCGCGCCGAGGCCGAAGAGGTTGCCACCAAGCTGGTGCCTGCGGTTATCACCATCGGCGCAAACGCCGACGGCGAGAAGCTGTTCGGCTCCATCACCACCACCGACATTGCAACGGCGGTCGAAGAGCAGACCGGCATCGTGATCGATCGCCGCAACATCACTGCCGATGACACGATCAAAACCACCGGTAGCCACACGGTGATGGCCCAACTTCACCCCGAGGTTGAGTTCCCCATCACGCTGGACATCGTCGCCGTCTAGCACGACGAGGTGCTTTACGGCACCGGCACAATCCAAAATCAAACATCGCTCGGTCGTATCGCTCCCGTCACCAATCGGATGGACGGACAGCGTGCGACCGAGCGGTGATTTTCATCGCGAGAGTTATCCACACAACTGTGTATAACTCTGTGGTTTTCCACGCCGTGTCCACATCGAGGGTTGTGTTCTCCACATCCGGCTCCACAGGATTCAGGGTGAATTTCCCCATGATTTCAGGGTTTTCCCTAGGGTTTTCGGTGGAGACTCACAGGCCAAGTGGGGCAGAGTGATGAGGTACCCAAACCGCCCCATTCATCCCCAGCAGACGTGTGAAATCGTTTGATCGCTCCGGCTGTCAGACCCTTTTGTAAGAATGTTCTGTGTGAAGTCTGCGAGAAGAAGTGTCTGATTTCTTTGACTCGGCTGCCCCGGCAAGCCGTCACGTTCCCCCACACAACCTCGATGCTGAGGCTTCGCTCTTGGGCGCGATGTTGCTGTCTCGCGATGCCATTGCCGACGCCATTGAGGTCGTCTCCACCGAGAATTTTTACAAGCCGGCTCACGCCCATATTTTCGATGCCATAACCACGCTCTACGGGGCGGGCGAACCCGCAGACCCGGTCACGGTGGCCGACGAACTCGATCGTGCCGGAATGCTCGAGACCATCGGTGGCCCCGCGGTGTTGGTGAACCTCCAGATCGACACGCCGGCTACTTCCAGCGCCGCCCGTTACGCCAACATCATCTTCGAGCGTTTTCAGCTGCGCCGGCTTATCGAGGTGGCCGGCGAGATCAGCGAAATCGGCTACAGCAAACCCGACGATGTGGTGAAGGCCATCGATTCGGCGGAAGCGCTGATGTATCAGGTGGCCGAGGGTCGGGTGGCCGACACCATGGCCCCCATCTCCGACCTGCTCGATGCCAACCTCGATCGTCTCGAGGAGCTGTACGAGCGGGGCGATGCCATCACCGGGACCGAGACGGGTTACGTCGATCTCGACGAGATGCTCTCAGGCTTTCAGCCAAACGCACTCATTATCGTCGGCGCACGCCCGGCAATGGGCAAGACGAGTTTCGCCCTCGGCGCGGTGGCCCATGCCGCGGTTGAGGCCAACCGTCCCGTGCTGATGTTTTCGCTCGAAATGAGCCAGCTCGAACTGACCAACCGCATCCTGTGCTCCGAGGCCAAGGTCGACTCGAAGAACGTGCGCGACGGCCAGCTCACCGAAAAGGACTGGTCAAAGATCAGTCACGGCGTTGGTCGATTGGCCGAGGCCCCCATCTATATCGACGACAACCCCAACCTCACCATCATGGAGATTCGGGCAAAGGCGCGCCGGCTCAAGAGTCGTGTGGGCGACCTTGGCATGGTGGTTGTCGACTACCTCCAGCTGATGACTGGCCGAGCGGGTGCCGAGAGTCGCCAGGTAGAAGTCTCCGAGATCAGCCGTGGTCTGAAGATCCTGGCCCGTGAGCTCGAGTGTCCGGTTGTTGGACTGTCGCAGCTTTCACGTGGACTCGAGCAGCGCCAGGATAAACGGCCGATGCTGGCCGACCTTCGTGAGAGTGGCTCGATCGAGCAGGACGCCGACGTCGTGATGTTCATTTATCGTGATGAGGTGTACAACGCAGAGAGCCCCGACCAGGGCACCGCCGAGATCATCATCGCCAAGCATCGTAATGGTCCGGTGGGCACGGTCCGCTTGGCCTTCCTGCCTCATTACACACGCTTCGCCAATATGGCGCGGTCGGTCTGACATCAATGTCGGGAGACTCCCGTTGGTCAGCTGAGCGAAGCGATTCGGGCGCCGACTACGACGCCCGGTTCGCAGCACTCGCGGCCACCGGCAAGGAGATGCACGGTGAGGTTGCCTTCGTGCAGCGGTATGGGCCGACCTCGGTGCTCGACGCTGGTTGTGGCACCGGCCGGGTGGGTATCGAGCTTCACAACCGCGGAATCGAGGTGGTGGGCACCGATCTCGACGCCTCAATGTTGGCCCAGGCGCGGCGGAAGGCTCCCCAGATCGATTGGATTGAAGCCGACTTGGCCAGGCTCGACCTGGGCCGCGAGTTCGACGTCGTGGTGTTGGCGGGCAACGTGATGATCTACCTGGCACCGGGCACTGAGCCCGCAGCAGTAGCGGCCGCGGCGCGTCATGTCGTGCCCGGTGGCCGCCTGGTTGCCGGGTTTCAGCTCAACGGAATCGTCGAACTCGACGACTACGACGACTGGGCTGCCGCGGCCGGACTCGGGCTGGTCGAGCGGTACTCCACCTGGGATCTCGCCGGTTTTGAAGGTGGCGGCCGCTACGCCGTGTCGGTACATCAGCGATCCGGCTAGAGCACCCCCAACCTGCTCATAGGGCGGATTCCTTTACGTCTGCCCGTACCGTGAAAGGGTGCGTTTACGGTTCCTGGTGCTGATCGGGCTGGTGGTGGGCCTCGGTCTTGGTTTGAGCCTGGCTGTGCTGTTTTCGGGCGGCGGCGCCAGTTCTTCGAGTGCCGAGGTGTCCGCAACCACGGTGCCGGTGGGACAACAGTTCAGTCCGGAATTGCAGGACTCCCGGCGCGAGGCGTTTCTCGAGGACTGGGTGCGGTTTCGCAGCGTCGAGGCGTTGGTGGAGACCGAGCTCACCAGGGTGACCGCCGATGAGCAGGAACTTGTAGTCACCGAGCGCCTGGCCCAACGTCCCGGTGACCGGCTGGTACGGAGCCTTTCGGGTGTTGCCGGATATCTGGGCGGTGTCGAGGTGCTGTGCTCGACGCGGACGTCGGTCGACGAGGATGACGAGTTGGAGTGCCGCGACCTGGTTGGTGCTCCTTCCATCGATGACGCGCTTGAGACCGAGGTGGGAAACATCAGTGCTCTGCTTGAAGGTGATCCGCCGGCGTACCGCATTTTCGAGACTGCCGAGGGTTGCTGGGAGTTGTTGCTGACGACCGAGACCTTTGATGCCCCGTTCGGTGAGCAGGCGGTCTACTGCTTCGACGCGGTAACCGGCACCCTCGAAAGCTCGGAGACCACGTTCAACAACGGCCTAACGGAATCAACAAACCAGCTGAACGTGCGCCTCGAAGTAACCGACGACGACCTACTAGCCCTACTAAACCAACCCCCAAGAGGCTGACAGAGCTGCAGGGCGAAAAGCACCTGCAGCCCGAGCCCCGTTGGGCTGCGTGCCCAGGGAACGCTGGAAAGCTGTAGGGC
>CAZGVQ010000272.1:0-127 GCA_964529355.1 uncultured Acidimicrobiales bacterium | reverse complement strand
GGAGAGCGCCAGCTCGGAGCCCGAGCCCCGTTGGGCTGCGTGCCCAGGGAACGCTGGAAAGCTGTAGGGCGGAGAGCGCCAGCTCGGAGCCCGAGCCCCGTTGGGCTGCGTGCCCAGGGAACGCTAA
>CAZGVQ010000271.1:0-5738 GCA_964529355.1 uncultured Acidimicrobiales bacterium | reverse complement strand
TGGTAGCAGCGAGTGCCTTCCCGTCCGAATCGTCGGGTACGGGAGTCTCCGCGGCGCTACCGGCGACGTCCTGACGCGTGTAGCCGAATGCCGAGTACGACTCGACGCCAACCAACACGTCGTTCTGGTTCAGGTACTCAACCTCGATCACCCAGAACCGGCCGGTGCCGAGACGAGTGGTTTTGGGTTCGCTGATCGAGCGGAGCACCTGTCGCGAGCGAATCTGGTCGCCGATGCGGACGGGGTCGTAAAAGGTGATGGTGTTCGAGCCGATGATCGCTTCGGGAAGCGAGAGCAGCTCCTTCAGGTCGAAGTGGGCCTGGAGCGGCACGGCAGGTTCGGTACGGCCCGGCGACCAGTGATGAGGCCTGAACCACACGCTCAGCATGGTCGGCGGCGCAATCGGCCCGGCCGTGAGCTCGGCGGCGGTATCGTCCCAGAACAGCGGGTTGCCGTTCTCGACCGATGCGCAGGTTGTCCAGATGTAGCCGTGCTCCACCGGAAAGCCGCCGGCTTCTTCGTACTGCTCGACGCCGATGAGATCGGTCACCGACTGCGGAATTTCGAGAAGTTCGGTCATCCGACAGCACTCTGTTGTTTGCGCGTCATCCGACTGCTCCTTGCTCCATAAGTGCCTCGACTTCTTCGCCCGACATACCCGCTCGCACGAGCAGGTCGTGCGTCGCGGTCACCGTCATGTCCGGTATGGCCATGCCGGTCGCGTCGGTCTGTCCGGCAAGAACACCGCCCACCTGACGGAACGCTCCTTCGGTTGGATGTTCGACTTCGACGAACGAGCCTCGAGCGGTGAATTGCGGATCCTGCGTGAGTTCGGGAATGTCCTGAACCGCTGACACACACGTGTCGGCCGGGCCCAGTTCGTCAACCCAGGCGTCACGACCTCGGGTGAGAAACGCTGCTTTGAAATCGGCCCGCATGGCTTCGATATCGTCGTCGTACTGCTTGCCAACCCATTGGTCGCATCCAATGGCCCGGCAGAGATTGTCGAAGAACCGGCCCTCGATGGCGCCGACGGCCACCCAGCCGTCGTCTGCGGTTTGGTACACGTCGTACCACGCGTACTTTCCGGTGAGGAGCCCATGTCGCGGGCCCGGTTCGGTTCCCGAGGCGAAGTACTCATCGACCGCGAGTGACATGAGGGAAAGGGTGCCCTCGGCGATCGAGACATCGAGGTGAACGCCGGTGCCGGTGGTGGCACGGCCAACCAGCGCCGCGCAGATCGCGGCCACGGCGTGGAGTCCACCGGCAGCGCTATCGGCAACGGTGGCACCGGGAAGCGCCGGCCCGCCATCGGCATTGGTGCCGGAAGTATGGAGGTAGCCCGCCGCGGCGAGGTAGTTGAGATCGTGGCCGGCCCACTGCGACCGGGGGCCGTCCTGCCCGAAACCGGTGGTGGAGCAGTAGACGATTCCAGGGTTCACGGCCTGAACGTCTTCAAAGGAGATCCCCAGCTTGGCGACCACCCCGGGCCGGAAGCTCTCGATGACAACATCAGCGCTGGCGGCAAGGCGAAGGAACGCGCCTCGGCCAGCATCAGCCTTCAGGTCGACCTGCATGCGGGCCATGCCGCGATGCGCGCTGTAGGCGTATGCCGGGGGAGTGATCTGCACGCCGCCGTCGCGGGGCATCGGGCCCACCTTGATGACCTCGGCGCCATAATCGGCAAGCCACCGGGAAGCCCGAGCAGCGGGCCCGACCGACGCAAGGTCGAGTACCAGCATGCCGTCGAGTAACGGCGTTGCAGGAGGGGCAGCGGGCATGAGTCGAGGCGGCGGCGAGAGGTCGAGAAGGCGAGGCGGCGACTAGAAGCTCTTCGGCAGGGCCAGGCCGCGCCGCGAGATGATGTTCTTCTGGATCTCTGAAGTGCCGCCGCCGATGGTGTCGAGCACCGTGTAGCGGTAGGTCGACTCTGCACGCCCCTCCATCGGAGCCTCTTGGGTCTTCACCCGCAGCTGTGCGCCTGGGCCGCCGATATCCATCGAGGCGTTGGCGAGCCGCTTGGAGAACTCGGTGGTGTAGAGCTTGTACTCCGAGGCCTCCACCGTGGGTGGCGGGCCGCCCGTCTCATCGGCCTTGACCGTTGCATCGACAACTCGTAGACCCATGACTCGGGCCACCTCGGCCTCGGTGGCCAGATGGGCGATTCGGGCCCGGACCTTTGGGTCGTCCTTCAGTGGTTCGCCGTCACGTTCGGCGTTGCGGACGTAGTCGACCAACAGGTCGAGCCGCTGCTTGACCGGCGAGTAGGTGAACATCGTGAAGCGCTCGATGTCGAGAGCCTGGCTGATGTACTGAAAGCCCTTGTCGACATCGCCGACGATGTACTCCTCGGGCACGAACACATCGTCAAAGAAGACGTCGTTGGTGATTTCGTCGCCCATGGTCCAGATTCCCTGCACGGTGATGCCAGAGATATCGAATGGGGGGTCGGGGTGGTTCGGCAGCGGCACCAGGAAAAGGGTGATGCCGTTCCACTTCGGGGCATCCGGATCGGTGCGTGCGCCAACCCAGTACCACTCGGCGAAGTGCGCCGAGGTGGTCCAGGTCTTCTGACCGTTGAGCACCCAACCGCCTTTGACCTCGGTGGCCTTGAGCTTCATGGCCGCCGCGTCCGAGCCCGCCTCGGGTTCGCTGTAACCCACCGCAAATTCAACTTCGTTGTCGAGGATCTTCGGCAGAAACTCTTCCTTCAGGAATTCGGAACCCTGAGCGATGAGGGTCTTGCCGATGATTCCGACGCCCTTACCGATCTGCGGGCCGCCTCGCCCGGCGAGTTCTTCGTTGAGCAGGTACTCATAGATGCCTTCGCCCTCCTGACCGCCGTATTCGGTGGGCCAGGTCATGCCGAGCCAACCCTGCTCGCCGAGCTTCTTCATCATGGCACGGCGGGGTGGCGTGTCGACGATCTGCGCCATGTTCTCGCGGGTTACGTCGAAGACTTCCGGGTCGTTGTTGGCATCGAGAAATGCTTGCACCTCTTTGAGAAATGCCTGCTGTTCTTCTGCGAATTCGAAGTCCACTGCTGATGCTCCCGGGAATATGCGCAACGATCTGGCGACTTGTCAGATAGTAACCGGGCGGACGAAATCTGCGTAGCTCACTAGGCCGCAAGACCGTGATGTTGCGCCGACTACTCCCGGGCAGATCCGCGGTCCTCCCACGGATCGTCGCGTTCGCGGACCACCTCACGACATCGGAGCGTTGCGACCGGGTAGGCGTGATCGCCGACGGGCACCTCGTCGAGCTGGATAGTCACGGTAGGGTCGTCGACATGCAGGGGCTGGCAGAACGCAACGTTGTAGTGACCGGCGGAGCATCGGGTATCGGCCTGGCGACCGTTCGGCTCCTCCAAGAGGAGGGGGCGCAGGTCGCCATCATCGATCGCGACGCCGAGGGCGCAGAGGCGGTTGGTGTCCCTTGGGTGCGGGCCGATCTTGGCGACGCGAATGCGTGGCGCACCGCAGTTGTCCAGGCAGCGGACGCGCTCGGCGGGATCGATGGTTTGGTGAACAATGCTGGCTCGTTCGCCGGCTCGCCTGCTCCTCTTGCACAGCAGGACTTCGACGATTTCTCGAACACGCTGGCCATGAACGGCACGAGTGTGCTTGCCGCAACGCAGGCGGCTGCTGAATTGATGACCGGCCCCGGTGCGGTGGTGAACGTGGCGTCGCTCCAAGGGACCAACGCTTCGCCGGTGCTGTACCAGTACGGAGCCGCAAAGGCCACGGTGATCCACCTCACCAAGTCGTTGGCGCTTGAGCTGGCGCCTCGTCATATTCGGGTCAATGCGGTCGCCCCGGCGATGACGCTGACCCCGGCGGTGAAGAAGGGACTGAGCGAGGCGCGACAGGCGGCGAGTATCGCTGCGATCCCGTTGGGCTATGCCGGCGAGCCCGAAGACATCGCAGGGACCATCGGGTTTCTGCTCAGTGCCCACGCTCGATTCATCACTGGTCAGCTGCTCATCGCCGACGGCGGGTTGAGCTTGACGACCGCTCGTCCCCACCGCGGCGAGCTGAGCTAGACGGCGTCGATGAGTTTCATTGAGCACGTCGAGGTACCTGTTCTCGACCTCGGTGGCTGTTCGGCCGCACCGTCGGAGGCCGTCGTCGAGATGGTCGCCCTTGCCGCAGAACGGTTTGGGTTCTTCCAGGTGGTCAATCATGGGATCACCGCTACGCAGATCGATGAGTTATGGCACGCGACCCGTGACTTCTTTGCCTTGCCGATCGGGGTCAAGCGTCAGATCCTGCGAACCAAGGAGAACTCGCGCGGCTACTACGACCGCGAGCTGACGAAGAACGCCCGTGACCTCAAAGAGGTCATCGACATTGCCCAGGTTCCGTTTCCCGAACTCGCCGATGATGATCCGCGCAACTTCCATTCTGTCGACGGCGTGAACCAGTGGCCTGCCTTGGATGGCTTCCGAACCACAGTCATTGCGTACCTGCAGAGCTGCAACGACCTTGCGCAATGGTTGCTGCGGGCGTTCTGTGCGGGTCTTGGCGAGCACGGCGATCATCTTCAGCAGCACTTTGGCAGCGATCAAACCAGCTTCCTGCGTATGAATCACTACCCGCTCGACGATCTGCTCACCGACGACGAAGCATCTGAGGTGACTGCGCTCGGCGACATGGCCTTGCATCACCACAGCGACTCGGGCGCGCTCACGATTCTGCTTCAAGACGACGTCGGCGGCCTACAGGTTGAACACCAGGATCGATGGATCGATGTGGCCCCGACGCCGGGGGCGCTGGTCGTGAACACCGGCGACATGATGCAGGTCTGGTCCAACGACCGCTATCGGGCCGCCCTGCATCGCGTTGCGCCAAGAATCGATCGTGCCCGGTACTCATTGCCGTACTTTTTCAACCCCAGTTACGACACCGACTATGCGCCCCTGCCGGGTTCGATAGCGGTGGGCGACAAGCCGCACTACCGGTCGATCAACTGGGGCGACTTCCGCCAGGCCCGAGCGGATGGCGACTTCGCCGACTACGGCGCCGAAGTGCAGATCAGCGACTTTCGGGCCTAGGCGCGCGGGCTCTATCCGGGCAGTCCGACGACCGGGCCTTGGAACGAGTCCTCGTTGTCGCTGCGGATCACCAGCGTGGCCTCCGGAGGCAACACGGTGGTGAACCCATCGGGTAGGTCGACTTCCACAATTGCCCAACCGCTTGGCAACGTCGGATCATCGCTCGTGCGCCCCGCATCGCGGCCGATGCGGATGTAGCGCTCGCCGTCGGGTGAGTCGAGCACCACAACGCTCGTTCCGGCCTCATAGGCGATCTCGTGGAACTTCTGCACGATGAAGCCAGTGAACAGCCCCTCGTCATCGACCGGGACGCCGATCTCCACCACGGTCGCCGAGTGGAACCACGTAAACCCGAAGAGGTCGTCAGTAACGATCGTTCCCTCCGAACCGGGTGATCCGAGGAACCGGCTGCCAGTCGCGCCCGCCGACCCTTCTCGTGGTTGGTTTTTGATCCAGTTCGGCGGCGCCTCGATTGCCTCGAAGTCCTCGATTGTCATGGTGCGGTCGGTGGAGATCCAGGCGCGGATCGTGCCATCGTCCATCCGCTCGAGCATCTCAAAGCCGATTCGCTCGGCGTCAGGGTCGGCTGGTTCTGGTTGTGGTTCTGGTTCTGGTTCTGGTTCTGGTTCTGGTTCTGGTTCTGGTTCTGGTTCTGGTTCTGGTTCTGGTTCTGGTTCTGGTT
>CAZGVQ010000270.1:0-5759 GCA_964529355.1 uncultured Acidimicrobiales bacterium | reverse complement strand
GGTGCGGTCATCGATATCGATGACCGCACCGGTCGTTTTCGGCACCGATCGTTCCGAGTGGGGGGTCTAGGCCAGGGTTGCCCGGGCTACCAGATCCATGCCGAACGCAGTGAGGATCGCCAGGTACAACAAACCGGTTGCCGCCATCACCGCGCTGTATTCGCGCTCGCGCAACGCCGCTCGCGCAACGCCGAGCAGGATGATGGTGGCCACGGTCGATGCCACCCAGAACCAGCCGAGGAGTCCGTTGTAACCATCCTCGATGGTGCCGTTGAGCACCGAGATCATCCCGGTGGGCCACAGCAACACCGCGAGTTCGAAGGGCCACAGCAATGCGGTGAGCTTCACCAGCTCGAGCAACAGGTGGCGTTCGAGACCGGGCTGCACCAGATACCAATGACCGAGCAGCATCGCGTCGCTGATCGCGCCAAGGAACAACGCGCCGACGACGAGCCGGGCGATCGCCAGGCCAAGCGGACCGCCCGCGGCAACCGCCGCCGCGACAAGGCCAACCAGACCAATGACCGGGCCGATCAGATCGAGGATGGGCGGAAACTCTGCGGCGGATTTGTCGAAGGTCTGCACATCGCGGTCGAAGCCGGTCATATCGGCGACCCGCTGCGTTCTACGCTCGACCCGTTCGCGCTGACCCGCCACACCGGCGGAACGGCGCTGCACCGAGACGGCCAGGGCCACCGCGACGCCGACACACATGGCAATGGTAAGGAACTCACGCACCGGGTCGTAGCTAAATCGAAACCCAGCCAGCACCGAACCCACCGCCATCAGCAGGAAGGTGGCCCGCATGAGCCAACCGTACCCAAGCCCGATTTCGCGGTGGCGGGTGGATACCCAGGTGAAGAAAAGTCCGCCAGCCGCCCACTGCAGCAAAACGGTCGCTAAGTCGAGATCGATCATCGGCGCGCTGGCTACGCGATGACGGCGAGGTGGTGATCGACCGTGTTGAGCGGATCGGGCCCGGTGGCGCCCGAGACAACGATGTCTTCGAGACGCGCACCCCACTTGCCAGGAACATAGATCCCCGGCTCGACCGAGAACGCATGTCCGGGCGTAAGGGGCTGATCGTTGCCTTCGACGATGTAGGGGTGTTCGTGGGCTTCCACACCGATGCCGTGCCCGGTGCGATGAATGAAGTACTCGCCGTAACCCGCATCGTCAATGATCTGACGGCCCGCCCGGTCGATCTCCTGCACGGGCGTGCCGGGAACCGCTGCCGCCACCGACGCGGCCTGCGCCTCGAACAGCACATCGTAGAGCTCGACGAACTCAGCCGGCGGTTGTCCCGTGTACACACATCGGGTGAGATCCGAGCAGTAGCCAACACCAAGGTCGTCGCGCATCGTTCCGCCGAAATCGCAGAGCACCACCTCATTGGGTTGGATCACTTTGTCACCCGCATGGTGGTGTGGGCTCGCCGCGTTTTCGCCCGACGCAACAATGGCGAAGTTCACCTTCTGATGACCTTCGGCCACGATCTGGCGCCCGAGTTCGGCGGACACCTGGGCTTCGGTCTGGCCGACCAGAGGGATTTCTCCGGCCTGCAAACGGGTGGCAATGCGGTCGACGGCCTGCGAAGCCTTCCGAAGGCTCTCGACCTCGGCGGCATCCTTCACCGAACGCAACGGTGTCATCACCGTGCCGGCATCGCTGAAGTGCTTGCCGGAGGTGCGGTTGAGGATCTGCACCAGGAAGGTGGACCACGTCGTCTCGCCGACGGCGATCGATGACCGGGCGCCGATCCGGTCAACCACCAGGCCGACCGGGTCTTCGGTCTCGCCCCAGGGCACCAGGCCGAACACGTCATCCTGAACGGCGACAAGTGGCGCCTCGAGCGCCGGAATGATCAGCTCTGCCTCGCCGTCGGCCGGCAACACCAGCATCGTGAGGCGTTCGAGCGGCATCGCCTCATAGCCGGTGAGATACGGAAGGTCGGCACCAACCGAAAGAAGGAGAACGTCGACGTTTTCGGCCCGCATCTGAGCCCGAGCACGTTCAATTCGTGAGGCAAACATGTCCTGAGGTTACCGGGAACCGGTGGGTTGCTCCCGTTCAGGCGCCGGGATACCGCGACCGAGGCCGCGGGTTGAACCTGCTAGCGCTGCGCACGCATCCAGTCATTGGTCACGGTCTGTTGCGCCAGGAGGCTGACAACCGCTCCAGCGATGGTGGCGGCGGCCCAGAGAACCGACGACACCAGGACCCAGGCGATACCCGAGTCGACGAAGGAGATGTCAGCGCCCCACAGGACGAGGGGCAGGGCCGCAGCGAGAGGGATAGCAATCCATCCCGACTTGCGAATCATTCCGGCAAAGAGACCTACAGCAAAGAAGACAACGATCATGTGCCCCAGAATAGAAACTGCGTGAAAGGCATTGAAAGAGCACAACGGCCCAAATCGGGGCACGTTGACTAGGCCAAATCGACCCTACGGCGAAGTGACGGTGGAAGCCGACGAGGCAGTTGCCGCTCCAGCGGCTTGTTTTGCGTGATAACTCGACCTGGTGAGCGGGCTCGATTCCACGTGGCTCAAGCCAAGTTCCTTCTCGCCGATCCGTTTCCACTCGGCGAACTCGTCGGGCGTCACCCACCGGGCGACGGGCACGTGGTGGCTCGTGGGCCGCAGATACTGGCCAATGGTGACGATGTCGAGGCCGATGGCTGCCAGATCGGTCATGGTCTGGGTGACCTCGTCGAAGGTCTCGCCCATGCCAACAATGATCGAGGATTTGGTGGTGAGACCAGTCTGTTTCGCCCGCGACAGGACCGCCAGACTCCGGGCGTAAGACGCCGAAGGTCGCGCCATACGTTGCAGCCGGGCCACGGTTTCGATGTTGTGGTTCAACACGTCGGGACGGGCATCGAAGATGATGTCGAGCGACTCGGGGTCACCTTTGCAATCCGAGATGAGCACCTCGACGCCAACCCCCGGGGTTCGGGTCCGAATCGCGGCGATGGTATCGGCGAAGCCTTGGGCACCGCCATCGGCGAGGTCGTCGCGGGCCACGGTGGTCAGCACGGCAAAGTCCAACTGCATTCGCTCGACCGCTTCGGCGACGTTGTCAGGCTCCGCTGGGTCTGGCGCCTCCGGCTTGCGGGTATCGACCAGACAGAAGCCGCAGGCGCGGGTGCAGCGTTCGCCGTTGATCATGAACGTTGCGGTGCCGTCGGACCAGCAGTCATAGATGTTCGGACAGCCGGCCTCCTCGCAGACCGTGACCAGGTTGAGGTCGCGCATGACTCCCTTGAGTCGGCGGTAGTCGTCGCCCATCTCGGCCTTGACCCGCATCCACTCCGGCTTGCGTGACGAAATCTGGAGTCCCTCGGTCACCCCGGCCTCGCCGAGCCGCGACTGCAGTCGGACCGAGGTGCCATCGACGTGCGGATTGGCCGCGGTTCCCGATGCCTCCCCCGGGCCGGCGCCCCGCGAAAACAAACTGAGATCTTCGATGCGATGACGCCAAACGACATCGGCTCGATCTGCTGCGCTGTTGGCGTGCCCGCTCCCCCATCGCTCCTCGGCAAGCGAGACCAGCGTGTCGACCACCGAGCGCATGGTGACCTCGGCGCCCTCGGCAGTCAGGGAGGTCACCCCCTTGTCGTCGATGCCGCAGGGCACGATGTTGTCGAAGTAGGCGAGATCGGGGTTGACGTTGAGCGCGAAGCCGTGCATCGAACGACCCCGGCTGAGGCGCACACCGACCGCCGCGATCTTTCGCGGGGTGTCGGACTCCGGGTCGACCCACACACCCGGAAGGCCTCGCACCCGACCCACCGAGCTGAGGCCAACGGCCACCAGCGTGTCGATGATCAGCTGCTCCACCGATTCGACATAGGCGACCGTGTCGGCCATCCCGCCGCCCCGTTTTCCGGGCACGTTGAGGATCGGGTAACCCACCAACTGGCCGGGACCGTGGTAGGTGACGTCGCCGCCGCGGTTGGCTTCGACGATCGGGACAGACCCGACCTCACCGATGTTCGCGACATCGGTGCGCACCCCCTTGGTGTAGACGTGAGGGTGCTCGAGAAGCAGCAGGTAGTTGTCGTCGGTGGCGAAGATGCCGCGTTGCAGCTCGAGCGCGTCGGAGTAGTCGACCTGGCCGAGCCAGCGAACCCGCAGCGGGGCCGAGCCTAGAGCTCGGTCGACCAATCGCGTGTCTCGATAATCTCGCGGATTCGAGCGAGGAACGCGGCGGCGTAGGCGCCGTCGAACGCTCGATGGTCCCAAGCGAGTGCCAAGACACCCACCGAGTGGATGGCGATCGACTCGTTTCCGAAGTTGTCGGTAACCACGACGGGCTTGCGCGAGATGCCATCGGTGGAGAGGATCGCCACCTGCGGCTGGCTGATGACCGGGAACTGCATCATCGTGCCGTAGCCGCCAGCGTTGGTGATGGTGAAGGTTCCGCCGCTGATCTCATCGGCGGAGAGCTTCTTCGAGCGGGCTCGGTTGGCCAGATCGGCGACCTCGGTGGCGATAGCCCGTAGCCGCTTCGCATCGGCGTTTTGCACGACCGGGGTCAGCAGGCCTTGGAAATCCAGATCGACAGCGATGGCAAGGTTGACCTCGTCGTGGGGCAGGAGGCCACCGTCGACAACGCTGGCGTTGAGGTGCGGGAACTCGCGCAGCGCATCGGTGAGCGCCCGGGCGATGAAGGGAAGGTAGGTGAGGCTGGTGCCCTCTTCGGCCTTGAAAGCCGCCTTGTTGGCGCTTCGCACAACCTCGACACCTTCGTAGTCGACTTCGATAGCGGTGAGCACGTGCGGTGCGGTGCTCTTGGACATCACCATGTGCTCGCCGGTGAGGCGTCGAATGTTGGAGAACTTCTCGACGCCATCGGCACTGGCAGCCGCGCTCGGGGCCGGAGCCGGCGCAGCCGGTTTTGCCGGGGCCGCCGCAGGAGCAGCCGACGGTGCGGCGGCGGGTGCTGCCGCCGCAGCAGGTGCGGCTGCCGGAGCACTTCCGCGGCCCTCAGCGATGGCCTTTTCGACATCGCCTCGCGTGATCCGGCCGCCAACTCCGGTACCGGTGATCTGGTCGATATCGATGTTGTGCTCGCCCACCAGACGACGAACGACCGGCGAGAGGAGTTTGCCGGGAGCTGTCGAGGTCACCGCAGCTGCAGCGGCTGTGCCCGCTGCCGCCGCAGCGACAGGAGCAGCCGCAGCGGGCGCCGGTGCGGCCGGGGCTGCTGGTGCGGGAGCAGCGGGTGCCGCACCGCCGGACATACGGGCCAGAACGGTACCCACATCGACGGTGTCACCTTCGGCGACCAGGATCTCGCCGAGCACACCGGCGACGGGCGAGGGGACCTCAGAATCAACCTTGTCGGTCGACACCTCAAACAGAACCTCATCTTCGGCGACCGTGTCGCCGGGGGCCTTGAACCAGCGGGTGATGGTGCCTTCGGTGACCGATTCGCCAAGCTGAGGCATCGCGATCTCGGCGCCTCCACCGGCTGGCGCTGCCGGCGCGGCCGCTGCTGCGGGCTCGGGTGCGGGGGCCGGCTCAGGCTCCGGTGCCGCGGCGGCTGGAGCGGCAGCAGCCGCAGCAGCGGGCTCCGGTGCAGGGGCTGCCGGGGCAGCGTCGCCACCAACCCGGGCCAGAACGGCTCCAACGTCGACGGTGTCACCTTCGGGGACGAGAATTTCACTCAACACACCAGCGACCGGTGACGGGACCTCGGAATCAACCTTGTCGGTCGACACCTCAAACAGAACCTCATCTTCGGCGACCGTGT
>CAZGVQ010000269.1:0-5764 GCA_964529355.1 uncultured Acidimicrobiales bacterium | reverse complement strand
AGCTACGCAGCCGCCGGCCACCCAGCCTCCCGCGACCCAGCCGCCTCAGCCGCCGCCCACGCAACCTCCAGCCCCCGAGCCTCCTAACGATGGCTGACGCCTGCTAGCAATACAGTCGTGCACCCACCGTTTGAGCAACTCCTCGAAGTCCAAAGCCTCGACACCACCCTGGCGCAGCTCGAGCACACTCGTAGCGAAATTCCGGCCCGCGCCCGCAAAGCAGAGCTAGAAGCTGAGCTATCGGCACTCGAGGAACAGGTGGCAACACTTCAAGCCGAGCGCGACGAGGTGGGTCGCGTGCAGAAGCGCCATGAGGACGAAGTAGCGCTCGTCGAAGACCGTCTCGAGAAGATCAACGGCGACCTCTACGGCGGCACGATCACGTCGCCGAAGGAAGCCCAAACCCTCCAGGAAGAGATCGCCTCGGTCCGCCGCCACCAGGCCTCGATTGAAGACAAGGTGATCGTGCAGATGGAGCTGGCCGAACCGCTCGATACCCAACTCGGTGAGCTGGCGGCCAAGTCAGAAGCGCTCGCCACCAGCCTCGGTGAAGTCGAGGCCGAGCTGGCCCAAGCCGAAGCCGAGATCGACTCGCAGACCGACGCGGTACGAACCGATCGAGGCGTGCGAGCAGCTGATGTACCGGCGGAAGATCTTGAAGCCTATGAGCGTGTCCGGTCCGAATTCGGGTCGAGCGCACTCGTCGTGCTCGAGGGCTCAAACTGCAAAGGTTGTCCCTTGGCGATGCCTGCGATGGAAGTCGACCGAGCGAAGAAGGCCCCAGCCGACCAGATGCACTCGTGTGAAGAGTGCGGTCGCCTGGTGGTCAAGTAGCAAGTAGTTCTGGCGCCACGGTGTTTTTCTGGTTTGCGGGCCTGTCGATCGTGACCGTCTCGATCGTGTTTGATAGCCCCGGTCTCGACTATCGACTCATCATTGCCGGTGCGGTGCTTCCGTCCATCGAGTCCTTCACCGGCTCGGCGTGGTTTCTTCACACGCTTGCTGCGCCCGTCCTGGTGTTTGCGGCGGTAGCCGTGGTGTTGCGAGGGAAGCGCCTGGCACAACGGCGGTGGATTGGGCTTCCGATCGGGATGTTTGTTCACCTGATACTCGACGGCACATGGGCCAGCACGTCGCTGTTCTGGTGGCCGGTGTTTGGGAACGTGCTTGGCGAGAACCGCACGCCCGAACTCTCGAGAGGGTTGCTGCTGATAGTCATGGAACTCATCGGACTCGCGGCTTTGGCCTGGATCTGGTCCAACAACCAGCTGGGCGAAAGCGAAAACCGGCAACGGTTTGTGCAGACGGGTCAGCTGCCACGGAGGAGTGTGTAGTGCTGTTTATCGTGCGACACGGTCGAACCGTGCTCAATGCCCAAGGTCGGCTACAGGGTCATGTCGATGCTGAACTCGACGAGGTCGGCAAAGAACAGGCGAAACGGATCGCTCAGGCGGTAGGTCCTGTCGACCGGGTGGTGAGCAGTCCGTTGCTTCGGGCGCGCCAGACAGCCCAGGCGTTTGGGGTGGAGCCCGAGATCGATGACCGCTGGATCGAGCTCGACTACGGCGAGTTTGACGGGAAGACCTTCGGCGAGCTGCCTGCTGGTACGTGGGACTCGTGGCGGTCGAACCTCGACTTTCGTCCACCCGGGGGCGAAACCCTTCGGGAGCTGGGGGAGCGGGTACGCAACGGAGCCAACGCTCTCCTGGCAGATGCGGCGGATCAGACCGTGGTCGTGGCAACCCACGTTTCGCCCATCAAGGCTTCGGTGGCGTGGGCGCTGGGTGTCGGCGACGAAGCGACGTGGCGCATGTTTGTGGGTCAGGCCTCGATCACCCGGGTGTCGGCCGGGCCGGCGCCGTCATTGCGGGGATTCAACGACCTCGGACACCTCACCGGGATGTAGTCGTCGCTCGACCTCCTCCCAGTCCTTTCAAATGTGTCAACACCAAAATGGCCGAAATGGCATAACAGTGGTGAACGATGTACCACTGGAGAGTACGCGATCATACTTTCCCGGTTAGCGACGAGGTATCCACGTGGCTCTGATCACCACTCCTGTAGTTTCAAGCAGCATCGTTTCAGACAGCGCGTCCGCAGTGGCGCTGCGCATGCGGCAAATGACGGTTGCCGTTGCCGTGATAGCGCTGGTGCTGTCGTCGTTGGTCGTCGACCGCGCCGGCGCCCAAGCCGAACCCGAAGAGGCCGTCGAGGCTCCGGTGACGTTCCTGCAAGGGGCAAGCGACCGCAACCTCGATGTCTACATCGACGGCCGAATCGCCATCCGAAACATCTCCTTCGGGTCCTTCTCGGCCCCCTTGCTTCTCGACGAAGGCAAGCACCGCATCGACCTTCGTGAAGCGGGCGCAAAACGCCGCTCGAAGCGCATTGCCCGGATCTCGCTGGACATCACCGACGATCGGCCCGTGACGGTCGCTTCGTACGAACGCACCAACGGCAAGCTCAAGCTGTACCGCAAAGCGGTAGACACCTCGTGGGTGAACGGCGAAAGCCGCCTGGTGGTACGCCATCTCGCCAAGGCCGGCAAGGTAACGATGAGTTACGACGGCGGCCCGGTGTTCCGCGACATGCAACCTGGCCGGTCGCGCAAGGCCGTGGTCCCCGCTCTTCCCTTCGACATCGATATCGTCACCGAGTCAAACGGCGAAACGGTGCCGCTGCTGAGTCCGGTTCGAGTCACGCTGGCTCAAAACACGGTGACCGTGCTCTACGTAGTCGGCGATTTCGAGGCTGGAACAGCACGAGCCGTGTTCCACGCCTACCGCACGCCTCTTACCCAACAGGGCTAGGTCTGCCCAGGAGCACCCTGGCCTCTAGGGAAGCTCCAGCGGACAACCTACGCTGTCGGCGTCGGAGCTGAGTCGCTCCACCGCGACCGGCCAGCCATCGAGGAGTAGGGTGCAAAGCACCGTCGTGTGAGCGTCGGCAACCAGGGTCACGCTTTCGAACTCCTGGAGCGTGACGCTATCGAGTTCGGTCTCGGAGCCCAGACGCACGGTCGCAATCCCACCGGAGCGAAGCAACAGACGGGCATCGATGTCGGCGTCGGCCTCGATCACGAGACTGCGGCCGTCGTCGACGCTTGCAACTTCGACTCGCCCGGCAACCTGCGTTGCGGGCGTGGGTGTGCGCTGCTCCGCTTGGAAGATGCCGCCGACGAGCATGACGGCCAGGGCGATGGCAGCGCTTCCGATGCTTGCGGCCACGAAGCCGGGCTCAAACGACAGTTTTCGGCGCACCGGCTCGGCGGGTTGCAGTGATGAGTCGACAGTGGCCTCAAGACCGGCTGATGCTCGCCGGTCGGAGGTGAGGTTGTAGGGGAGTCGAGTGGAGGGGTCGTAGGTGGCCCGCTCGAGCAGGGTGCGGTTCACGATAGTGTTGCGCAGATCGGCGCCACACAGATTCGCGCCGGACATATCGGCGTCGCGAAGGTCGGCCCCCGAAAGGTTGGCCCCGCGTAGGTCGGCATCTACCAGCATCGCATGGTTGAGGTTTGCGTCGGTCAGATCGGCGCCCCGGAGGCTGGCCTCGGTGAGGTCGGCGTGCTCGAACCGCGCCCCGGCGAGGTTGGCGGACGCGAAGTCGGTGGCCACACACGACGATCGGGTGAGATCGGCGGCGAGCAGGGTGCCTTTGGCGAAGCTGCTGCGATCGAGGGTGCGGGATCGCAGGACGATATTGGTGAGGTTCTGCTCCCGGTAGTCCTGGCCGTGAAGCACGGTGGCGAGTTGGAGGTCGTTGACCCGGCGTACCCGGTGGAACCGTTCGTCTCTTGTCGTTGCCTGGGTGAGGACTACGAAACCGGCAACGGCCAGAACGAACGATCCGAGAACTACCGGATGATCCAGCCGTTCAGGCGACAGCGCCACGGCGACGGCCGACGCGACGGCGACGCCCAGGCACGCGGCGGATCCGACGTAGCGGATCCTGCCTTTGCGCTGTTCGAACTGAGCCATTCGGACCAATCGGCACTTTCCGGAGGCCAATGAGTCAGGTCGGCCGCCGATCTCACCGAATTCATTTCAATGACAAGAGAAAAGAATCGGCGGATCGATTCTCGCAGAACCCCACTCGTTGTTGCGGTGCTAGCCGTGGCGATGATCGTGGCCCTTATTGGCGTTGACGTTGTTCGTGGCGGCATCGAGCCAGCCGCGGCTCAGGGCAACCAGAACAGCTTTCTGGTGGTGCGCGCCGCTGGTCGTTCGGGCGGTGAACGCCTCGATGTGCGGGTGCAGGGCTCCACCGTTGGGAGCATCACCCTCGACGGTTCGTCCTCGTTGACCGACACGCCGAATTGGCGGAACTATTTCTTCACCGTGCCCGCAAGCGCAGCGGCTGGCGACGTGGTACTTCGTTACACCAACGACTCCGGGCTCAACACCGACGTTCGGGTCGACCACATCATCTTGCACAACCAGACCTTCGAAACCGAGGCTCCCGGCGTGGTGACCACCGGCGGCTGGGGCAATGGCGCCAGTTGTGGCACCGGTACGTTCCAGACGGATTATCTGGCCTGCAGCGGATCGATCACCTACCAGTCGAGCGCCAGCTCAGGTAGTGGCAACCTCGTCGTGCATATTGCCGGCGAGACCGGTGACGAGCGCGTGAATCTACGGATCGGTGGAGCCTTCATCGCCGAACTTCGTCCGCCGGCTAGCAACAGCTCATTTCGCACCAATCCCAATTGGGCGCAGCGGTCCTTTCAGGTCGACTCGAATGTCGATGTCTCCCAGATCGCGCTCCAGTTCTTCAACGACTTCAACTCGCCCGGGTATGACCGCAATGTGAGAATCGACAAAATCGAACTGCACGGCGTGGTGTATGAGACCGAAGCGTCGAATGTGAATATCAGCGGAGCGTTCATCGGCGGCCAGTGCCGGTTCGGAAGCTTCGGCACCGACGCGATGGAATGCAACGGCCAGGTCACCTACACCGGCGGCAATGCAGCGTCGGCTGGGAATGGCAACGGCTCGAACTCAGGTGGCACGACCAACAACACCGGCAACGCCCAGCAGCTGGCGGTGGACACCAAGAACCGCCTGCAGCGCACCATGAACCTGGGCAACGCCCTTGAGGCGCCGAACTTTGAGGGGGAGTGGGATCTGGTTATCGAGGACTGGATGTTCCCCACGATCAAGCAGGCCGGTTTCACGGCCGTGAGGATTCCGATCCGGTGGTCGGCGCACGCGCAGAACAACGCGCCGTACACGATCGACGCGAGTTGGTTTGCTCGGGTCGATCATGTGGTGAATCAGGCGATCGCCAACGATCTGGCTGTGGTCATCAACATGCATCACTACAACGAACTCAACAACGACCCGTTCGGCCATCGTGACCGGTTCCTCGCCATGTGGAGCCAGATCGCCCAGCGCTACCAGGGACTTCCCCAGTCGGTGTCCTTCGAGCTTCTGAACGAGCCCAACGGCAACATCGAACCCCACTGGAACTCCTTCGCGGCTCAGGCGCTGTCGACCGTGCGACAGTCGAACCCCAACCGGACGGTGCTGATCGGCCCCACCGGCTTCAACAAGTTCGAGCGTCTCCAGGATCTGGTGCTTCCCAACGACAACAACCTGGTTGTTTCCGTGCACTACTACGAGCCCTTCACCGTCACGCACCAAAAGGCCAACTTCGTGAGGTTCGACAACGGCAATCTCATCTTTCCGAACAACCAGAGCTGTTGCGACCAGAACGTCGAACAGCAGATCCGAGCCGATATGGCAACCATCGCGCAGTATGCGAC
>CAZGVQ010000268.1:0-5765 GCA_964529355.1 uncultured Acidimicrobiales bacterium | reverse complement strand
CCATACGTCGGGCAAGCCGTCCATAAAGAGCCACACGTCGAAGAGTTCGGTGAGGTCCTGACCGCTGGTTTCGTTGACGACGTCGATGAAGTCCTGTGTTGATGCCACGCCGCCCCCGTGCCGGTCGATGAACGCTCGCAACACCTCGTAGAAAAGGTCTTCGCCGAGCTCAGCCTGCATCGCCTGGAGGGTGAGTCCGCCACGGTTGTACGTGCTGGCACCGAAGAGCTCGAAGATGCCGGGACCCGGCGCAAACGGTGGCGCATCGATAAGGCCGTCGAGCTGGCGAGCAGTGCGACCGATCTCCTCGTCGAGTTGCTCGTCGGTGAGGTCCTGAAACGGAGCGGTAGTAAAGAAGGTTGCGAAGCCTTCGGCCATCCACAGATCGTCCCATCGGGCGATCGAAATGAAGTTGCCGAACCAGGCATGGGCGAGTTCGTGACGGCGAATACCGGGAGACACGAGGTCGACACCGATCGCGGTGAGGGTCTGCGTTTCGAGCGCTCCGGGAAACGGTCCTTCGACCGTGAGGTACCCGTAGGTCTCGAAGGGGTAGGGCCCGAGCAACTCCGTCATGCGTCGCAGGTCATCCGCGGTTCCCTCAAGCTCCAAACGAGTGGCCTCGGTGGCCGAGGGCGACACGAAATGGCGGATGCGTACCCCGTCGACCTCACCACCTTCGATGAGTTCGTACTCGCCGATGGCCAACAGTGTGGCGTGCGGGGGTTGGTCGCCTTCGCCAGCGTAGGTCCAGGTGCTGGTGCCGTCGCCGTTGTCGACCATGTCTTCACGGTGTCCGTTGGCGGCCACGGTGAGCTCGGACGGCGCGGTGACGACGAAGCGATAGTTGGCCTTGTCGCTGGGGTGATCGTTGACGGGATACCAGTGGGCGGCGCCGTCGGGTTCGCCGAGGGCGACCGAGGTTGTGCCGTCGAACCGCCACCCGATTTCGGCGATGCCGTTGTTGAACGAGGTGGGTGTTCCCGAGTAGTCAATGGACACGTCGAACGATGAGCCGGCGGCTAGCAGCTCGCCCGCCAGGATCGTGAGTTCCTGTCCGTCGCGGGAGAACATCACCTCCTGGTCGTTTACCTGCACCCTCGTGACATCCATCGCGATGAGATCCAGGTTGAATGCATCGATGTCTTCGGTGGCGTTGGCCACAATCGTCGCGTTGGCATCGAGAAACGCAGCTCCGGGATCCCAGTCGAGCGTGAGCTCATAGGACGCGACCTCGTAGCCGCCGTTGCCAGCCAGAGGAAAGCGCTCGTCGCCGATCCCATCCGCGCCGGGGTTGGCGGGTTCGGCGAATGCCGGTGATGCCGAGCCATCGGTTGCGTCGTTCGGTTCGGTGGACGTGGTGTCTGGGGCGCCGGGGGCATCGGCTGCATCGCTCGCACCGCTCGAGCATCCGGCACCTACAAGCGCACAGATCGACAGCAGGCCAAGAATTCGCCGGAGATCCACGAGCATCACCTCAGTCGTCCAGCCCTAGTTCCTCGAGTCTTTCGACCATCGTGATCGGCCGCATCCGCTGACCACCGCCGGGCTTCTTGCGAATCGCCACCTGTTCGCCATCTTCGGCCCATACGTGGCACGTGTTGACCAGTCGCTCCCACGTAGTGTCCTGGCCGCGCTCGTCAGCGCCCATGAGCGGGTGGGGCTCATCCTCGACCATCGCTCCGGCAATCTCCATGCTTTTGAAGCTCTGCATGGCGATGGGTGCCATGGCCTGCAGCAGCGCGGTGGTGTGCGAACAACCCCGTGGTCCGCCGAACAGCTCGCGCACCTTGTGGGTGAAACCTCGGGCGATCGAAAGGCCGACAAGGTTGTCGTAGTGATCGATGATCGAAGGACAGCTGGCCTGAGGATGGGCTGCGAAGTCGGTGGTGACCTCGAGGATCTTCATCGACGGCATACCCACCACCATCGAGAGCATCATGTGATGGATGGTGAGTGGGTCGGGATCGCCGGGAATGAACAGTCCGGGAGGTTTCTGGTCGCGAAGCGCGCCCTGAATAAGTAGCCGATTGTCATCGAGGCGATACGCCTCGACCCGGTACTCGCGATTGTGCAGCACCGGTTCGGCGCCCTGCGGTGGCGGCGGCAGGATATCGCCATCGTCGAAGCCGTACTGGCGGGCCTGAGGTGTTTCGGTCATGACTCTCGAACCTAGATCACCTACGTTGGCGGCTACCACAGCCCTCAGAAAAGTGGAGACCAATGCCCGACCTGCAACGAGCAACGCCCGACTTCCTCGACTCGGCGCCCCAGCGTGTGGTCACCGAAGCCACGGTTTCGGCGCCGATCGATGCCGTGTGGTCATTGCTGGTCGATCAGGCATCGTGGGTGCAGTGGTTCGACGCCATGACTTCGGTCGAGGCGTCGCCCTGGATCTGGAGCCAGCCCGGTCAGACCCGCAAGGTCACCGTAAACGGCCTCAAGGTCAGCGAGGCTGCAATAGCCGTCGATCAAGAGGAAGAGTACGCCTTCACCATCACGAATTGGCCGCTCCCCACCGCCGTGCGGGCTGCCGAAGCCGTACGGGTGGCTGACCGGACCGACGGTGGTGCGGCCCAGACGCTCATCACCTACATCGGTGCGTTTGAGCCGACGGCTTTGGGTAAGCGGCTCGGGGGCGTTCTCGAGAAGCAACTCATCGGTGCCTGGGGGCCGGCGTTTGTGCAGCTCGGCGAACTGGCCAACGCCCGACGTTCCGACACAGGAGCGCCAACCCATGGTTGATCAATCGCTCGCGAGTCGGGTGAGCGCGAAGCTTCTTCCCGCGGCTTCGAAACGGGTGTTTCCCGAAGAGTGGATGTCGGCCGGAGATGACCGCTTGCAGCTGGCCGCGATCGCCAAGAAGCGGCGAGCCCTCGACGGCCCGCGCCCCGATCTGATCCTTCAGCGCAAGTGGCGGCGCGCCACCACACTCATCGAGGGGCGCGAGCTGCACCTGCTCACCCCGAAGGGCGGATCCACCGGGCGGGTGCTCTTCTACTGCCACGGCGGCGCGTTCGTGGTCGGCCCGAGTTCGTTGGAGTGGCTCTTTGCCGCCAAAGTTGCCAGCGCGCTCGGCACCGACCTCGCTCTGTACGACTACCCCAAAGTGCCCGAGGTCGATGCCACCACCATCCGACCCACCACGCTTGCCGCCTACCGGGCTATTGAGAAGCGGTACTCGCCGCAACAAACGGTGATGTCGGGGTTGTCGGCCGGCGGCGGGCTCGCCGTGGCCACAATGCTGGCGCTTCAGGTAGCCAGAAGCGACCTTCCGTCGTCGATGGTGTTGTTCTCGCCCTGGCTCGACATGGGGGTGTCGCACCCCGATGCTCAGCGATACGCCGAATCCGATCATCTGCTGCCGATTGAGTTGCTGCGACGCGATGGCGCTCTCTACGCCGGGCGCGACGGTCTCGGCGACCCTTTGGTGTCACCGCTGTTTGCTTCGCCCGAACAGCTCGCAGCCCTTCCCAAGACGGTGGTCACTGCGGGCGATGAGGAGATTCTGCTCCCCGAAGCGCGGGAATTTGTCGAGAAGCTCAACGAGGCCGGTACGCCGGGAACCTTGGTCGTCGAGCCATACGGCCAGCACGCCGGAATCGCCGGCGGCCACCCGGAAGCAAAGGCGGCTCTGGCTGAGTGCGTCGAGGCGATGCGCTAGGTCTACTGCCGGGCGGCCAGCACCGCGTCGAGCATGTCCTTGATGCCTTCGGGCAGGAAGGTCTCGATGGGCGTGGTTTCGGCCTCGGCCAGATCGGCGATAGCGATGACGATCTCCTGCGGGTCGGCCTGGTTCTCCATGACGCCCTTGAGAAATTGGTGGGCCGCAGCTGCTGGCTCGTCGCCCGACTCGAGGTAGGGCTCGATGCCATCGACCATCGCGTCGTTGAACCCCGTGAGGTAGGGCCCGGGGTTGATCTTGGTGACATCGACGCCGTAGGGGGAGAGCTCTTCTCGCATGGCCACGGTGAGCGCCTCGACCGCATGTTTGGTCATCGCGTAGGGCGATGACATGGCCCCTGCCATGACGCCGGCGATCGACGACACATTGATGATGCGACCCGACCCTTTGGCTTTCATGCCCGGAATCGCTGCTTGGCTCATCGCGAGCATGCCGAACACGTTGACCTCGAAGGTCTTGCGCACTTCGTCGAGCTCAACGTTGGTGAGTGGCGCCATGAGGCCCCGGCCGGCGTTGTTGACCAGGACGTCGATATCCATGCTGGTGATCTGGGCGACGTCGTCGGGGTTGGTGACGTCGAGCTTCATCGTGGCCAGGTCGGCGTGGGCGGCCGCCATTTCGTCGGCTTCGGATTGAAGGAATGTCGCCGCGGTAACCGCATGCCCTCGGCTGGCCAGCTCAAGCGCTGCGCCCTTGCCGAAACCCGAACCTGCACCAGTGATGAGAATGTTTGCCATGGCGCATCCTTGCACACGATGGCCGGATTCCCCTCGTGATGATTGCCGATGCGTTCTAGGGTGAGATCCATGAGCACCATCGAAGTCCTTGGCACCTGTCACCACGACTGCCCCGATAGTTGCGGTTGGGTGGCCACGGCGGTCGATGGAGTACTCACGTCGGTGAAGGGCAACCCGGCTCACCCGTTCTCCCAGGGCGAGCTGTGCCCCAAGGTCACCAAGTTTGTCGGTCGGGTCAACCACACCGATCGACTACTCACCCCGCTCATCCGCACCGGCGCGAAGGGCGGCGGTGAGTACCGCGAAGCGACCTGGGATGAAGCGCTGGCGCTGATTGTCGACAAGGTCACCGAGATCCGCGAGGAGTTCGGCGGTCAGGCGATTCTTCCGTGGTGGTCGGCCGGCACGCAGGGCCTCATTCAAAACGCTGGCACCAGCAACGCCCTGTTCGCGCTCCTCGGCGCGAGCGCGCAGCACGGCAACGTGTGTGGGGCAGCCTCGGGTGTGGGCATGGCGGTGGTCTACGGCGACGGCTTGGGCACCGACCCGCTCCAGGCGGCTCACTCCGAGCAGATCATTCTGTGGGGCACCAACACCCGGCTCACCAACCGCCATCTTTGGCCCACCATCCAGGCCGCTCAGGAGCGGGGCGCCAAGCTCATCGTGATCGACCCGGTCAAGACCATCACCGCCGACAAGGCCGACCAGTTCATCCAGCCGCTTCCCGGCACCGATGTAGCCATGATTCTGGCCATCATCAACGTGCTGATCGCCGAAGATCTTGTCGACCACGAGTACGTCGACGCCCATTCGCTCGGGTTCGCCGAGCTTGCCGCGCACGTGGCCCCCAACACTCCAGAGTGGGCGGCGCCGCTTTGCGGCGTTGAGGCCGAGGTGATCAGGTCGCTCGCCCGCTCGATCGGCACCATCCCGGCCACGATGATTCGTGGCCTCATCGGGGTGGAGCATCACTTCAGCGGCCCCACGATGTACCGCCTGCTGTCGATGATTCCGGTGCTCACCGGATCGCTGAAGACCCTGGGCGGCGGGTTCGCTCGCAGCGTGGGGTCGTGGGCCGAGGCCGACGATGTCGATGTGGGAGCGCTGAAGCAACTGGCGTCGGTGGTAGCCCCCGATGCTGAGCCCCGGCGCTCGTTTCGTCAACCGGCGCTGGGCAAGACCCTCACCGAGACCGAGGATCCAATACACGCGCTGTTTCTGTGGAACGGCAACCCGGTGCTGAGCATGCCCGATTCGGCGGCCGTCCGGCGAGGGCTCGAGCGCGACGACCTCTTCACCGTCGTGAGCGAGCAGTTCCTCACCGATACCGCTCGCTATGCCGA
>CAZGVQ010000267.1:0-5806 GCA_964529355.1 uncultured Acidimicrobiales bacterium | reverse complement strand
TTGCCCGAACAAGACGTTGGGCCAGGGTTGCCTCCGGCAGCAGAAATGCGGCCGCGATCTCGGGGGTCGTGAGCCCGGCAACGGCCCGAAGCGTCAGCGCAATCTGGGTCTCGACGGTCAAGGACGGATGACAGCATCCGTAAATGAGCCGTAGTTGTTCGTCGTTCACTACCGACTCCTCATCGAACGTTGGTCTGGCGCCGGTGACATCGGGACCTCGAAGCTCGAGCCTTGCCAGTTGCTCGGACTTTTCACTCCGCTTCTTGTCGCGTCGGATCCGGTCGATGGCCTTCCGTCGGGCGACCGTGGATATCCACGCGCCCGGGTTGTCGGGAATGCCGTCGCGTCGCCAGGTATCCAAAGCGACCTCTATGGCGTCCTGGGCTGCGTCCTCAGCGGCTCCGAGGTCGCCCAGGGCGCTGACGAGGTTGGCCATCACTCGTGACCATTGCTCGCCAACGACCTTTGCGACCTCGGAGGAAACCGAGTCGGACATGTCCGTCATGTTCTTCTGCGGCCAGGCGGTGCCGGGATCAGTCGTAAACTTCGACGGGTCGGACCTCGACGCGGCCAGTGACCGCGGTGGGAATCTTGGCCGCGAGGGCGATGGCTTCATCGAGGTCCTCGCAGTCGAGGATGTAGAACCCGCCGAGCTGCTCCTTGGTTTCGGCGAAGGGGCCATCGGTGGTGATGGTCTCGCCGTCGACGACGGTAACGGTGGTCGAGGTGTCCGTGTCGTGTAACGCCTCGCCGGCGACCAGTTTGCCGGAGGTCGCAACCTCTTCGCTGAAGGCCATATATCCACCGATCATCGCATTGAAGTCGTCGGTTCCCGGGGCCGGGCTGACGGCCGGGCTCTTCTCGTCTCCGTAGATAAGTAGTGCGTACTTCATTGCCATTCCTCTTTCTCAGTTGTCTCAACTGTCTCAGTTGGGTTGTCACCTGGTGACGAACGGGACGCCTCCGGATCGACACACTATTGAGTTTTTCTTTCGCCAGACGCCTCGATGTCCTTTGGCCCGCCGTAGCGTGCCCCGGCCGGCTCCGGTTGCTGATTCGGGGAAAGGTAACCTCTTGGCTATGACGACGCTGCTGATTCGCATCCCATCATGAGCTCGAATCCGCTGCGCGTGGCAGTGCTTGGCGCTGCGGGCCGCGTCGGGCTCGAGATCTGTCGGGGGGTGCTCGAGGCCAACGACCTCACACTCGTCGGTGCGGTCGATCCTCGCAATGCCGGAAAGTCGCTCTCGGAGCTCGGTATCGAATCCGACCTGACCATCGTTGCGTCGGTGGGCGACCTCGACGGCGAGGGCGTCGATGCGGCCGTCGACTTCACCGTTCTCGACGCGGCGCGGGCCAACCTGGCCTGGGCAGCCGAACGCGGCGTCCACATGGTCGTCGGCACCACCGGTTTCACCGAAGAGGACCTCGAGGGAGTGCGGCAGACCTTCGTCGACTGCAACTGCATCATCGCTCCCAATTTCAGTCTGGGTGCCATTTTGATGATGCGGTTCGCCGAGATGGCGGCTCCGTTCTTCGAGTCGGCTGAGATTCTCGAGTTCCACCATGAGAACAAGATCGATGCGCCTTCGGGGACCGCGATGATGACCGCCCAACGTATGGCCGCAGCGTCGTCGGACTGGATGGACGACCCCACGACCAATGAGGTCCTCCCAGGCGCTCGCGGTGGCGAAGGGCCCCAAGGAATTCGCGTGCATGGTGTCCGCATGAAAGGTACGGCGGCGAACCAGGAAGTCATCCTGGGTACCGCCGGTCAAACTCTCACGATCCGTCACGACACGATCGACCGGACCAGCTACGTTCCCGGTGTCCTGTTGGCGCTGCGAGGCGTCGGCGAGCGACCCGGGCTCACGCTCGGGCTCGACGACGTGCTGGGTCTCTGAGCGGACGCTCGAAAGACGCCCTCAGCATGTACCGCTTCGCCCGTCAGCCAAAGTGGGTGCTGTCGCATGTCTTTGTACTTGCGTTGGTGGGTGCGATGATCGGCCTCGGATTCTGGCAGCTCCAACGCCTCTCCGACCGCCAGACGACCAACCAATTGGTCGAGGCCCGCGCCGACTCGACGCCCCTTCGGTACGGCGATGCCATAGCCGGCGAGCGCCGCGACGACGGTAGCCTCGACGACGTTCGGTATCTACGGGTGGGCGTTTCGGGTGAGTACCTCGACGAAACGATCTTCATCGACAATCGGTCATTCGAAGGCGCCCCCGGCTCATGGCTTGCCACGCCGTTTCGGTTGGCCGATACCTCCGAAACCGTGCTGGTCGTTCGAGGCTTTGTTAGCCGCTCCTTTGTGCTCAACGCCGGCCCCGCCGAGCTGGCTCCTCCGGCCGGTACGCAGGAATTGGTTGGGCTCCTCCAACCCGGTGCCAGCGGCGGAGCATTCGCCCGCGACCGCGAAGGACCAGCGGCGATCTCGCGGCCCAACGTGGTTGCGGTTGCCGATCGCCTGGCCGTGGAGCTGGACGATGTCTATGTACAGCTCGAGTCGCCAATCGAGACCCAGCTGACCGCGGTGCCGTTGCCCGAGATCAACGACGGCCCGCACCTGAGTTACGCAATCCAGTGGTTCGTTTTCGCCATCATCGGAATCATTGGCTACCCGCTTATCCTGCGTCGTCGGGCAAGTGCGCCCACATCGCGGAAACGCCAGGACGAAAGCGTCTTCGACGCTTCCTCGAATCAGGCGGTGCACTGGTAGTTTTTGGAGATGGCTGAACCATCGAATCCTGAGCTTCTCACCTTGCATAGCCTCCGCCTGAAGGGCTTCATCGACGCCGCTGAGGCCGCGGAGCTGGCCGGGCTTGAACCCGCGACCGTCGAGGCGAATCTCGCCACCTTCTCCGAGCAAGGATTGGTTATTCATCGAGAGGGCCGAGTCAGCGGGTGGCAGCTGACCGCCGATGGGCGGGCCGCGGGCGAAGCAATGCTGGCTGCCGAACTCGACGCGAGCGGTGCACGCGATGCCGTGGCCGGGGCCTACCAACGATTTCTTGAGTCGAACCAGTCGTTCCTGTCGATCTGCACCGACTGGCAGGTGCGCGACATCGATGGTGAGCAGGCGCTCAACGATCACACCGATGCCGGCTACGACGCCGGCGTTATCGATGCGCTGAGCGGCATCGACGAGAAAGTGCAGCCCATCGTCGCCGATCTCGCGGCAGCGCTCGACCGGTTCGAATCCTATGGTCCGCGATTCACCGACCGGCTGGCCAAGGTGAAATCAGGCGACACGGACTGGTTCACCAAACCTATGATCGACTCGTACCACACGGTGTGGTTCGAACTTCACGAAAATCTGCTCGCGACGCTCGGTATTGAGCGTGCCAAGGAAGGCCACTAATCGTGTCTGCTCCCCGTTTCGGCCGTGTGCTCACGGCGATGATCACCCCGTTCGCCTCCGATGGCTCCCTCGATCTGGAAGGCGCCGCCGCGCTTGCGAAGTGGCTGGTCGAGCAAGGAAACGACGGCCTGGTCATCGCTGGCACGACCGGCGAAAGCCCGACGCTCAGCCATGACGAGCAGGTCGAGTTGGTCGGTGCCGTTGTCGATGCAGTCGACGTGCCGATCGTCGCCGGTGCCGGAAGTAACGACACACGGGCCGCGGTAGAACTCACCCGCCGCTGTACCGACGCCGGGGCCGCAGCCATTTTGTCGGTCACCCCCTATTACAACCGGCCATCTCAGGACGGGCTTGTCGAGCACTTCCGCGCGGTGGTCAACGCCACCGATCTGCCGGTGATGATCTACGACATTCCGGGTCGAGCGGGGCGCAAGATCGAAACGCAGACGCTGCTGCGAATGGCCGACGCCTTCGCCAATTTCGTGGCTCTCAAAGATGCGGCCGGAGATGTCGCCGAAACGTCGCGGTTCATCGCCGCAGCGCCCGAAGGGTTCGAGGTCTATAGCGGCGACGACGTGCTGACGTTGCCGTTCATGTCGGTCGGTGTGGTCGGCACCATCGGTGTGGCCACCCACTGGGTCGCCGGCCAGGTTGCCGACATGATGCGAGCCTTCTTCGACAAAAACGATCCCGAACTGGCGGCAGAGATCAACCGTCGGCTTCTCGAGTCCTATGCCTTTGCGGGTCCCGGTCGGGCCGATGCACCCAACCCCATTCCTTCCAAGGCCATGATGAAGGTTCTCGGGCAACCGGGTGGGGACTGCCGACTACCGATGGGCCCCGAACCTGCCGACCTTCAGGATCACGCGCGACAGATTCTGGCCGGGCTCGCGAAGTAGCCGCGTCGACGGCCATTGCCGCTGGGTTGAAGTTGGTCTATCGGCACCGATTCAGGACCAAACGCAGCTACCGTCACTGCTATGGCACCTGAAGTCCGCATTACCTTTCTGGGCGGTCTCGGCGAGATCGGCCGCAACTGCGCAACGATCGAAACCGATGACGAGCTCCTGCTTCTCGACTGTGGGCAGATGTTCGGCGACGAGACGCTTCCGGGCGTCGACGCGATCCTTCCCGACTTCTCCTATGTGGTGAAGCGCTCCGAAAAGCTGATCGGCGCAATCGCCACACACTCCCATGAAGACCACATTGGCGGGTTTCCCTATCTGCTCGAGGATCTCGGCCCCGATCAGGACCCGGTTCCGATCTACGGATCGCGTTTCACCCTCGGCATGATCGAGAACAAGTTGTCCGAAGCCGGCATCGTGAGCCGCGCCGATCTCGTTGAGGTCGGCGACGGGCAAACCGTGAAGATCGGCGGGTTCAGTGTCGAGTTTCTTCCGGTCACCCACAGCACCCCGAGTGGCCTTATCAGCGCCATCACGACACCGCAGGGCGTGGTGTTGCACTCCAGCGTCTTCAAGCTCGATCACACGCCCATCGATGGTCGGCGAACCGATCTGGCCCGTATCGGTGCCATTTCAGGTGACCCAGGCATTCGCCTGTTGTTGGCCGACTCGACAAACGCCGATTCGCCGGGAATGAGCGAGTCGGAGATGTCGATCCGCAAGGGAATCAACGACATCTTTGAGGAGCACGACAAGAAGCGTCTCATCATCAGCGCGTTCTCGAGCCATATCCACCGGGTCCAACAAATCGCTGACGAAGCGGTGCGAACCAATCGAGTGGTTTTCCCGCTGGGCCGATCGATGAAGCGCAACCTTCAGCTGGCCCGTGACGTCGGCATTCTCGATCTTCCAGACCGGTTCGTCGCCGACATCGAGAAGGTCGACGATTACCCCCACGAGCGGGTGTGTGTGGTGGCCACGGGGTCACAGGGTGAGCCCCGGGCAGCCCTGAGCAAGATGGCCCAGGGCGAGAGTCGATTCCTCGAGCTCGGTGACAACGATGTGGTGGTGTTCAGCTCGCACCCGATTCCCGGTAACGAAGCAGCGGTTGCCCGTCTTCGTAACAACCTGGCGCGCAAAGGCGCCGCCATCGTGCACAGCGGCAAGGTGCATATTCACACCACCGGCCACGGCAAGGAGGGGGAGCTGCAAACCCTGCACGCTGTTGCAAGTCCCGAGTGGTTTGTGCCGGTCCACGGCGAATACACCCACCTGGTGGCCCACGCTGAACTCGGTCGCAAGATGGGTGTTGCTGACAAGAAGGTCATTCTCTGCGAGGACGGCGATCAGGTGGTTATCTCGGACAATGAGATCAGCCGCACCCGAGTCACCGATGGTGGCAAGGTCTACATCGATGGCTCCATTGGCTACCTCACCCAGGATGTCATCGATGATCGGCTCGTTCTGGGCGAGAACGGGTTCCTGGCTATCGACGCCATCATCGACTGGGACCGCCGCGAACTGGTTGGTCCCCCAC